>CAYGXB010000465.1:0-2510 GCA_964353605.1 uncultured Bacteriovoracaceae bacterium | reverse complement strand
CTTGAAGAAGATGTGGTCGCCGAGTGTCTCGCGCACGAGCTTGCTCTTGGAGACCTCCTGGAGCGCTTCGAAGAGGCTGCCGGGCAGCGAGATGATCCCCGCCTTTTCGCGCTCTTCCGCGTGCATCTCGAAGATGTCCTCTTCCACGGGCTCGGGCAGCTTGTACTTTTTCTCGATGCCCTTGATGCCGGCCGCGATCATGACGGCGAAGGCGAGATACGGGTTGCAGGCCGGATCGGGCGAGCGGAATTCTATCCTGGTGGCCTTGGCCTTGCCAGGCTTGTACATCGGGACCCGGATCATGGCGGAGCGGTTTCGGCGCGCCCAGGAGACATAGACCGGGGCCTCGTAGCCGGGGACCAGCCGCTTGTAGGAGTTCACCCACTGGCTGCAGATAGCCGTGATTTCACACGAATGAGCAAGGATGCCGGCGATGTAATGCTTGCCGGTGGCGGAGAGTTGGTACTTGTCCTTGGCATCGAAGAAGGCGTTCTCGCCGCCCTTGAACAGGGACTGGTGCACGTGCATGCCGCTGCCGTTCTCGCCGAAGATGGGCTTGGGCATGAAGGTGGCGTAGACGCCGTGCTGTCGGGCGATCTCCTTGACCGTGGTGCGATAGGTCATGACCATGTCGGCCATGAGCAAGGCCTCTTGGTATTTAAGGTCGATCTCATGCTGGGAGGGCGCAACCTCATGATGGCTGTACTCGACCGGGATGCCCATCTTCTGGAGAGCAAAGATGGTGTCCCGTCTAATGTTCGGGCCCCGGTCGATAGGCAGGCCGTCAAAGTAGCCGCCGCGGTCGAGGGTCTTCGGGGCGCTCTCATCGGCAAAGTAAAAGTACTCCAGCTCCGGACCCATATAGACAGTGTAGCCCATGTCGGAAACCTTCTTGAGGGTGCGCTTCAATGCCCATCGCGGGCAGCCTTCGTACGGGGTGCCGTCCGGGTTCATGATGTCGCAGAACATGCGCGCAACGGGGCGGTCGCCCGGCCTCCAGGGGATGAGCTGGAAGGTGGTGGGGTCCGGCTTGGCGATCATGTCGCTCTCGTCGATGCGGGCAAAGCCCTCGATGGACGACCCGTCGAAGCCCATGCCCTCCTCCAGACCCTCGTCGAGCTCGGATGGGGTGATGTTGAAGCTCTTGAGCCTGCCCAGAACATCGGTGAACCAGAACTGAATGAAGCTGATATCCTGCTCTTTGACAACCTTGAATACATCCTCTTTCGTTTTACATGCCAACATAGTCTGCACCTCTCCTTTTTTATAATCTTTCCCGGGGCTATCTAGCCTAACGGGTCGTTCTCTCGCAATTCCGACACCCCGCACGGGCATGCATTTACGAAGAAGCCGCAGCCGATGCAACGCTCCCCTCAACTATGTACTCAAAGTCATGTTCGTTCAGGGATCAGGTAAACATCCCGTTTAGGTGTTCCCCGCGGGGGGTTCTTGTTTGTCCTGATGGAAAACTTGTGCTTGGTGAGAAAACCGAACTCCATCATGTATTGATCGAGCTTCCGTATTCCTTCCTGGGTGAATATGCCGGACAGGATTGGATACCCCTTGAAGGGCTCGAGTTCACCGCCGAGATCGGTCATGAATAGGCCGACTCCCGAACCGTCATGCCCTTCCTTCATGACATCGAGAGCATCGAGGGCCACCATAGGAGAAAGCGGCTCATCACTGGTTATGCCAAACAAGCGGCACACTTCTTTACCTCCTTGTTCATTTGTCGAGCTCTGCCCGTAACCATATCTCATTGCAGAACAAAGCCAAAACCATGCCAAGCGCATCGGGTGGCAATACACCAGGGCAAAAGTGCAAAGTGGAAGCCCTCCTCGATAGAATACATCTACCAAATTAATAAGTTACGGCTTGTTCAAACACAAGGAGTTTTCCTCGTTTCGGGAGCGTATCGATGCGAAAGAGAATCAATTTTGTATACTGAAAGCTTTATCGAACAATATTGTTCGATTCCAAAATCTAGGCAAGCCGGAAGACCCCTTCCCTCCTTGCTTTCGAGCTGCTGTTTACTTTCCTATTTCTTGGCCTTGAAGCGCTTGGGATCGACTCCGTACTTCTGCACCTTGTACTGGATGATGCGCTTGGTGGAGCCCAGCATGTGCGCGGCCTTGCTCTGGTTTCCCCGGACATCCTTGAGGGCATCGGTGATCAGCGATCGTTCATAGGACTCGACCAGGGACTGGAGCGTCCCCTGTTTCTTACGATCCGACCCTGTCAGTTTCATCTGGAGCGATGGCGGCAGGTGCATGCTCTCGATGGTGTCCCCGGGAGTGAGCAGCACTGCCCGTTCTATGCAGTTCTCGAGCTCCCGGACATTGCCCGGCCAGTGATAGGCCAGCAAGAGATCGATGGCCGGCGTGGAAATACGCTTGACCGGCTTGTTGAATTCGCGGACGTATTTCTCGACAAAGTGATCGGCCAGCAGAAGGATGTCGCTCCCCCGCTCACGCAGTGGCGGCATGTAGATGGGAAAGACGTTGAGCCGG
>CAYGXB010000464.1:0-2516 GCA_964353605.1 uncultured Bacteriovoracaceae bacterium | reverse complement strand
AGAAGTAAATAACCCACGTAACCACCGTCAGATTGACGATATTCTGTCCAAGGCATCCCTGGCAATACAACAGTTTTTTCGCAAATGAGAGCTCAGCGCCGGTCTTTGGCGTTTTCATCATGAACTCCTCCTCTGAGCGGATAGGTGCCGAATTGCTTGATCGCCCTGAGCATGGCATGCATGTTTTCATCAGGCATGTCACGGGGTATCTCGCAGCCGCCGCTCAGCCAGTATCCGCCTCCTTTGCCGGCGGCCGCGATGGCTTTTTTGCAGGCCTTTTCAACTTCCTGAGGCGTTCCCAGATGGAGCAGCCGGTTGCAGTCGAGGTTCCCCATGATGGTTACCTTGTCGCCGATGAGTTTCTTCGCCCAGGGCAGTTTTACCTGGTAATCAAACTGGATCGCCCCGTATGCATTCGTGAGAGGCGCGAATCTCAGGCACTGCGGCACATATCCGCAGCAGTGGATGAGCACCTTAACGCCGAGCTCCCGGTTGATACGGGAATAGAGTTCCTGCTCAAAGGGCAGGACGTATTCTTCGAATGTCTCGGGTGAGAGGTAGTATGCCACGGATTCGCCGCTGCCGATGATATCGGCGCCGTACCCCGCCATGATCCTGGCGCATTCAAAGGCGAATTCATTGTACCAACCAAAGATCTCCTTGAGGAGCGCCGGGTCCTGCCTCGTAATGAAGATGGCGCGGGGGTCAGCCCCGAATAAGAGCATCGTCCCCTGAAACGCCCCCTCGGTCCATCCTATGACCGCGAGGCGATCGCCCACCATCTCCTTCATGTATTGCACCGCTTCCATGAAGCGGGCGAGTCTGCCAATGGTGGTATAGTGCTTTGGATCCTTGAGCTTTCGAAAGTCCTCTTGGGCGTGATCCCATCGCAATGCCGGCCCGATGAGCCTCGGGACATCATCATGCGGGATTTCCACTTTGGCGCCCACGGCTTCCGCATATACCCCGACATCGCTCGAGGCGATAACGGCATCCCAGCCGAATTTCAGCGCGGTGGCAACCTCGGCTTCGGCGAGAGCCCGGCCGCCGTTGCAGTAGGCCGAAAAGGGTATGCCCCCATGCCGGGCCGAAAAGGTCATCGCAAAGGGGACGAGCGGCACCCGGTCGGGTTGCTTGAGCGACAGGGACGTCAAAACCCTGTCCCGGGAAGTCATGCCCTTTTTCAGTTCATCGATAAAGCGTTCGGCTGTCTTCGCTATGGCAACGGCATCGGCGCAATAGGCATCCGCTCCAACCTCCGCCGCTATGCGGGGATTCGTCGAGGGACCCGATATGATCGTTCGCACCCTTTGCCTGATCCCGTATTCCACAAGTTTCTTTTCCAGTTCGACCAGCATGGGGATCCGGTAACTGAGGTACAATCCCACCGCGACCACGTCGGCGTCGACCTCCTTTGCCTTTTTGGCGATGACCTCGGGGCCGACATCAGCCCCGGCATCGATGACTTCAAACCCGCTCGCCGTGAGAACAGATGCGACAATGTCCGATCCGATGGTCCATGGGCCATCGGGTACGCCGATCACCACGCGGCCCTTGGGTGGTTCTTTTTCCTGCTGCCCCCTGCTTGACAGGAAGGCGTTCCCGAAGTGAAACGCCGCTGTGGACCAGAGCACCTTGTCGAGGTACATCCCCTTCTTGCCGTAAAGCCTGGCCATTGCGCGCATCCCATTGGAAAGACCGTCGATGAGTATCGTGTTCGGGTCGATGCCGCTGTCGATCGCCTCCTGACATAGATTGCCGATGCCTTCGTAGTCGCCGTTAACCACCGCTTTCGAAATCTTTCCGATTATTTTTTGGGACATGGGGTACCCTCCTGGATATCTCATATGGTCTTATATGAATGTTAACACCGCCGCTGCACTTGTGCGATTTAATGCACATCTCCTTGATAAAAGCAAGGTAAATGGAATCAGGCCGAGTGCATCGCTGCATAGGGTGGGTGAGGGAACGAACCCTTGTACAAAAGGGTGTTTACAAACAAAATCTTGACAATTATATCGAATGTCCTTTAAATTAAACAATCGGATTAATTTTTGACTATGACTTTTTTTCATCATGAAAAACGGAGTGGTGCCTAATGCCCATGAAAACGAAAGCACAGGCTCGATTGAAGAGGTCGTTCATCGAAGAGCATCGTCGCAGACAGCTCATCGATACCGCCATAGAAGTAATTGCCGGTCAGGGATTGTCCCAGGCCTCCCTTGCCAATATCGCTGCCAAGGCGGGCGTGAGCAAGGGTATAATTGCATATTATTTCAACACGAAGGATGAGCTTGTTGAACAGATCATGTCCTTTCTCATGCATGACCTGCAGGATTATATCAGGGGTCGTCTGGAATCCACCAAGAACGGATCGGAGAAGCTGCACGCCTATGTAAGCGCGTTCTTTGAATTTGCCAAGGCCCATCGGTATAAGTACGCAGCCTTCATTGAGCTCTGGTCCTCCATCAGTTCGCAAGCAGAAAGCAATCCTTTCGGATCGGTCTCATACGAAC
>CAYGXB010000463.1:0-2537 GCA_964353605.1 uncultured Bacteriovoracaceae bacterium | reverse complement strand
CTCGGAGCTCCTGAACGCCGTCAACAATGCCTTCGCCCAAGACTGGAAACAGATCGAGGTCATCTCCTTTTCCCATTTCCTCGAACGCATTCGTTCCAAAGCCCTCCATGCGCATGGTATCATCCTCGCCTTTGGCACGATTGAAAAGATCGCCAGAGATTTTCTCATCCACGAACACATCCCCTATGTTTTTCTCAACCGAAACGAGCAGAACTATGTGTCCAACAATCACTACAAGGGGATGCTCAGGCTCGGGGAATATCTGCGCGTTAAGGGCAAGACCCGCATCGGCTATCTCGGATACCGCTTGAGTCCGATCAACCGTGACAGGTTTAGGGGCTATATGACAATGCGCTTCGAGGCCACAGGCACCCTCGACCAAGAATCTGTGCACATGGTAGATTCCATCGACGGCATCAATTCCCTAGCCGCTGCCTTCTACCTAGAGAAAGGTTGTGAGGCCGTGATGTGCTTCAATGATAACTTCGCCATCCGCCTAATATGCAAGCTCCAGCGGCTTGGGAAGACCATCCCCGGGGACATATCCATAACCGGATTTGATGATTCTCCTCTGCGGCAGCTCTTCAGGCCGCTCATCACCACCATCAGCCTCTCCACGTATGAGATGGGTTTTTATGCCTCCCTCTGGTTGAAGGATAACATCATTCACCGTACGAGCCGGAGATTGAACCTTGAAATAGAGGGCAAACTGATCGAGGGGGAGACCGTGGCATGAAAGAAGGAACAGAGAGGATCCGCAAAGCAGCCCTGGTCACCGGCTCCACTTCTGGGATCGGCAAGGCTATCGCCCGTACCCTCGCGCGGATGGGCTTCGCCATCATTCTGAGCGGTAGACGGGATGCGTCCAAGGTACAGCCCTTTATCGCAGAGCTGGAACGACTCTCTGGGTCATCCAGTATCTATGTCCAGGGCGATATCGCCCGGGAGGACATCCGGGAAAAGATGAGGAACAAGGTTGCGATACGTTTCGGAGCGCTGGATGTGCTTGTGAACAACGTCGGTATCACCACCTCCGGGAGGAAGGATATCCTCGCTCTCACGGAAGAGGAGATGCTCACGCTCCTCAAGGTGAACCTTATCGCCCCCTTCTTCCTCGTCTCGTCCCTGGTCCCGCTCATGCGCAATCACCACGACCCCGCATACATCATCAACATCTCATCCATCTCGGCCTATACCGTGTCCACTAACCGGGCGGATTACTGCATCAGCAAGGCTGGGCTCTCCATGATGACCCAGCTCTTTGCCGCACGGTTCGCGCAGGAAAACATCACCGTCTTCGAGCTGCGGCCGGGAATAATCAGGACGCATATGACCACGCCGGTCAAAGAGAAGTATGACCGTTTGATCGAGCAGGGCCTACTCCCCATCCAGCGCTGGGGAAAACCAGACGATGTGGGGAAGGCGGTGGCAGCTATCGTTCAGGGGTATTTCCCCTATTCAACAGGCGAGGTTTTCGATATCGACGGCGGGTTCCATATCAGGAGGCTCTAGGGATGTTACACGAGGCCATAAACATACAGGGGCTCGATGTCCCATGTATCGTCACGCGGGTCGCCATAGTGGGCTCGGGTGCTGCAGCCCTGAATGCCGCGATATGCCTGAGACGCTTTGGTGTGGATGACCTCCTCATTGTGACCGAAGCCCTGGGTGCTGGCACCTCGGCCAATGCGGGATCGGACAAGCAGACCTATTACCGGCTCAATCCAGGGGCTCCCCTGGGGGATAACGCTAGCGGCATGGCCAGGGATCTCTATGCCGGGGGCTGCATGCATGGGGACATCGCTCTCATCGAGGCCAGCCTCTCGCTTGCATGTTTCCATCACCTCGTGCATCTGGGTGTGCCGTTCCCACATAACCGTTATGGGGACTACCCCGGTTTCCAAACGGATCACGATCCTTACACGCGCGGCACCTCTGCCGGTCCCCGCACATCCATCATGATGTACGAGCATCTGCTTGAGGAAGTCGCCGAGCTTGGAATTCCTATCCTCGACCGCATGGAGGTGATTCGCCTTCTCACGCAAAGCTATGAACAAGAGCGGAAGATCGTTGGGCTGTTGGCCATCGATCAGCATGGAAAAAGCAGAGACTCTTTCGGCCTTACTATAATCAAGGCCGTGCATGTAGTCTATGGCACAGGAGGGCCCGCGGCCCTCTATGCCGACAGTGTTTATCCTCATTCCCAGACCGGCTCGCTTGGCATCGCACTCAAGGCCGGTGCCGTAGCGCACAACCTCACCGAGTCGCAGTTCGGCATCGCGTCGCTCAATCCCCGCTGGAACCTCTCCGGGAGCTATCAGCAAGTGCTGCCCCGCTACGTTTCCACAGATCTCGATGGATCCGACAAACGGGAATTCCTGAATGCCTTCTTCCCGTCGGCCGAAACCCTCCTGACCGCACAGTTCCTGAAAGGATACCAGTGGCCGTTCGATGTCCGCAAGATAAATGATTACGGCTCCTCATCGATTGATCTCCTCGTCACTTATGAAACCAAGATGAAGCACCGGCGGGTATAC
>CAYGXB010000462.1:0-2546 GCA_964353605.1 uncultured Bacteriovoracaceae bacterium | reverse complement strand
CTCGCTGAGTACCGGGACGAGGCCACCGGGGCGCACCTGGAGAGGATCCGGGAATACGCCCGCATCATCGCCAAAGAGCTTGCGGATAAGCCGCATTATAGGGGTTATATCACCCAGAAATATATCGATGACATCTATAGCTCATCCATCCTGCACGACATCGGGAAGGTGGGCATACCGGATTCCATACTCCTGAAGCCAGGCAAGCTCACCAAGGAGGAGTTCGAGGTTGTCAAGCGCCATTCCGCTTTGGGGGGAGATGCCCTCAAGGCAGTCGAGGTGCAGATCGAAGGTAAATCATTCCTCACTCTAGGCAAGGAGATCGCCTATTACCATCATGAGAAGTGGGATGGGGCCGGATATCCCAGGGGCCTCAAGGGCGAAGAGATACCCCTTTCTGCCCGGATCGTCGCCTTGGCCGATGTCTATGACGCCCTGACGTCCAGGCGGGTCTATAAGGACGCCTATTCCCATGAAAAGGCCAAGGAGATCATCGTGAGCGAGCGCGGCAAGCACTTCGCGCCCGATGTCGTAGATGCCTTCATGGCCCACGAAGATGAATTTGAGAAGATCCGCGAGGAACTCCTCGGTGTGGAAACCCAGGCCTCTGAACATGCTGCTATGTCATGATCCCACCCTACAGGGAACCCCCCATAGATTTATTGAGCCTTTCCCCCATAGCAACAAAAGCAGTAGTTCCCATTCTTTGCCTGGTAAATAGATCGTTCTCAATTGCCCCCCCTCCAGATCCCCTGATGCGCCCAGGGGCTCGGCTTCAGCCGTTCATCATGGTTGGTCTACTTCTCTTGTGGGGATAGGGGTAGAATGAGTCAGACCTTTTGGGTATTGACATCAAACCGGAGAGTTTCTATATATGCGTTGTTAGCAGATAACCAAAGCGAGTGCTAAAACATATGGGCTTTACGGTCAATTCACGAGATAGGCATATCTTTGATGTGATCATGCAGGAGTATATCTCCACCGGTGAACCGGTGGGGTCAAGGGTGGTATCCCGCAGATACGGCCTCAACATATCACCTGCAACGATACGCAACGTCATGTCTGATCTGGAGGAGATCGGCTATCTCTTTCAACCCCATGTGAGCGCTGGGAGGATCCCCACTCCTGAGGGTATCCGCTTTTACCTGGAGGAAATCCTTGAAACAAGGGGCCTGCCCAAGGGGGAGAAGTCCCTGATCGCCCGGCAAATTACCAAGACGATCGGCAATCTCAAGGAGACCATCCATGAGGCTTCGGTGCTCCTCTCCGAGATATCCAAGAACGCCTCGATCGTTATCCTCCCGAAGATTGCCACCTTCATCCTGAAGCACATCGAGTTCTTGCGGCTCGATCAGGGTCGGGTCCTGGTGATCCTCGTGAGCTCCTCAGGCATGGTCTATAACCACATTGTGCAGGGCGAAGACCTGCCACAGAATGAGCTTACCAAATACAGCAATTACCTCAATGCAACCTATGCTGGGTTGACCATCCAGAACGTTAGGGACATGCTTGTCTCCGAGATGTCCAGTGAAAAGGCGAAGTTCGACAGTCTGGTGAAACAAGCCGTTCAACTCGGCATGAAGGCCATCGATGGTGTTGAGGATACGCCCGACATCGTCATTGAGGGCAAGGATAGCGTATTCAACTATCCCGAATTTTCTGACATTGAAAAACTTAAGGATATCGTACGTGCATTTGAAGACAGGGGCAGGATCTTGCGATTGCTCAACCGGGTTCTGGAAAGTCCGGGGGTAACGGTGTTTGTCGGGGAGGATCTCGGCAATCTGGGCATGAGCGATTTCAGCATGGTTGCCAGTGGTTATTACCGGGGTGATACCCCCCTCGGGACGCTCGGCGTAATAGGCCCAATGCGCATGGACTATCCCCGGGTTATCCCACTCGTAGAATATATGGCCAAGGTTTTGAGCAGTCTACTTGAGGAGATCTGAAATGGATGGAGAGAGGATAGAAGGTAACGGAAACGGTACCGTACAGGATACTGCGGCAAGTGTCCCCCACGAGGAAATGCCTGAGAATGTTGAATGTAATCTGGCCCAGGAGATCCAGACGCTTGAGGCCCGACTCGATGAGATGAAGGACAAATACCTCCGCGTGCTGGCTGAGATGGATAATATGAAGAAGCGCCTGCACCGCGAGCGGGAGAACATCGTTAAATACAGTACCGAAAACCTACTCAGAGATTTCCTGCGGGTGTATGATGCTATCGCGAAATCTATACATACGGCACAGGAACTCCATCCTGAGGACACACACTTCATTGAAGGCCTGAAGATGATGGAGAAACTCTTCCTGGAGACCTTGAAACGCCACAATGTTGAACCTATAGAAACACAGGGTGTGCCCTTTGATCCCAACTACCACGAGGCGCTGATCCATGTGGAGAGGGATGATATCCTGATTCCCGGCCTCGTAGTGGATGAACTGGAAAAGGGGTTCACACTCCATGAACGGGTACTGCGGCCTGCACGGGTAACAGTATCGAAGGCAAGAGAGATAACGACGAAGGAGGAATGATACAATGGGAA
>CAYGXB010000461.1:0-2550 GCA_964353605.1 uncultured Bacteriovoracaceae bacterium | reverse complement strand
TCCATGATGAATTCGAGCTCGACAAGCCCGAGGTAAGAATTGAGTAAGGTAGAGATCTACGATACGACTTTGAGAGACGGAGCTCAGTCCGAGGATGTAGCGTTCTCGATGGATGATAAGTGTGCGATCGCGCTCAAGCTCGATCAACTGGGCGTGGATTATATAGAAGCGGGATGGCCTGGAGCAAACCCTAAGGACGAGCGGCTCTTCAAGATGATCAGAAAGCTCCCTATTACACACTCCAGGATCATGGCCTTTGGCAGTACCTGCAGCCCTGGGGTGAGCCCAGGCCAGGATAATAAGATAAAGGCCCTCATAGATGCCATGGCGGATGGGGTCACCCTGTTCGGCAAAGCATGGGATGCCCATGTGAAGGGCGGGTTGGAATGCAGTTTGGAAGAGAACTTGAGGATTATAGCGGATACCGTGGCCTATCTCAAGGGCTATTACCCGCTCGCAATCTTTGACGCAGAGCACTTCTTTGACGGGTTTAGGGCGAACAGGGAGTATGCCCTTGCAACCCTCAAGGCCGCAGTACAGGGAGGAGCGGACCGACTTGTCCTCTGTGACACCAATGGCGGGAGCCTGCCTTTTTTTATCGCAGATGCGGTGAAGCTCATTCAAAAAGAGATCAGGCGGCCACTGGGCATCCACTGCCACAACGACGGCGACCTCGCTGTCTCCAACAGTATCAGTGCCGTTTCAGCCGGGGTTGACCATGTCCAGGGGACGATAAACGGCATAGGCGAGCGGTGCGGGAATGCGAACCTCTGCTCCTTGATCCCCACATTTGGTCTGAAGATGGGCCTGGAAACCATACCAAGGGACAAGATGCACCTGCTCACCGAGGTCTCCCATTTCCTCGAAGAGATCGCCAACCTTTCCCACAACAAACATCAGCCGTATGTAGGCCAATCCGCATTTGCCCATAAGGGCGGGGTGCATGTGAGCGCCGTGATGAGCGAACCGATGAGCTATGAGCACATCGATCCGGAGCTCGTCGGCAACCAGCGGAGGGTTCTCGTTTCCGAGCAGTCGGGCCGGAGCAATATTCTCTACAAGGCGAGGGAATTCAACCTCGACCTCTCCAAGGATAAGACCGCAGCCCAGGAGATCCTCAAAATCATCAAGGACCTCGAAAACCTTGGCTTTCAGTTCGAAGGGGCGGATGCCTCTTTAGAGCTCCTCATGAAGAAGGCCATGGGCATGCATACCCGCTACTTCATGCTGAGGGGCTTCCGGGTGATCACCGAGAAGCGCAGTGAAGATACCGACCCAGTCTCGGAAGCGACGATCATGATCGAGGTGGACGGGAATATTGAACATACAGCCGCCATGGGCAACGGCCCGGTCAATGCCCTGGACAATGCTTTGCGGAAGGCCCTCGAGAATTTCTATCCGAAGATAGAGGATGTCAAACTCCTCGACTACAAGGTGAGGGTGATATCCTCGAAGCGGGGGACCGAGTCCGTGGTCCGGGTTCTCATAGAATCCGGCGACAAATCGAGCCATTGGAATACCGTGGGGGTCTCCAGCAATATCATCGAGGCATCATGGATGGCCTTGGTCGACAGCATGGATTACAAGCTCTACAAAGACTCCAAGTCTACCTAAGGAGTGCTCATCAGCAACGCTCATCCTTTTTTGGAATCGACCGATACGTATGCATAGAGAGGCTTACAGACAGCGGAAAAGGGACGAAACGATAATGCACAGAGAGAAACCGAAGATCGAGTTCCAGGGGTTGCGGAAGTGGATGCAGCGGGGGGAGTATATTATCTCAACCATTGCCGACGATGGCATGATCTGGACCTACACCACGACGACATTACCCATCTTCGATTTCAAGACCACCAAGATATTCCAGGCTCAGGAGTCGGGACTGGCGGAGATCAAGGGTGTAGAGCGGGGGGACGAGTTCTACTTCTCCATCCAGGGGATCAAGGTAAGCAAGGTTTACGACTTTTACTATCCGGAAGATCAATACGAGTGATGAAGCCCTGTTGGGGGAAAAGGAGCGAACACGGAGAGAGGGGGTGATTTTCACCCCCTCTTTTTATTTGAGGAGGCTCAATATCGCACCCAAGAGGACACTCAGGACGATCAGTCCTATCACCCACAGCGGGTCCTTGGATTTGGTTTTATCTTTTGAGACCTGCCGAATCTCAAACCAGAGGAAGAGGATGACCGTGATGCCAATGATGCCCAAGGTGATGAAGTTGAGTTTGGAGAGGATGCTGACACTTACCCATATACAGATGGGAATGAGGATAATTATCCACCACATAATGAAATCGTCTATAGCATACTCCTTTACAAGAGGAAAGCGTGGGTTTTACGGCAATATTGTGTCTTGAATTTTTCAGCCAACCATGACATAGGGAGTTTTCATCGAGCCAGTAGCTCAGTTGGTAGAGCATCGGACTTTTAATCCGGTGGTCGAGGGTTCGAGTCCCTCCTGGCTCACTTGGTGTGTCCCCATCGTCTAGCCTGGCCTAGGACACCGGCCTTTCACGCCGGCAACAGGGGTTCGAATCCCCTTGGGGACGC
>CAYGXB010000460.1:0-2555 GCA_964353605.1 uncultured Bacteriovoracaceae bacterium | reverse complement strand
TAATAATAAATCATTACGTGTCTAAAGCAAGATCAAAGATAGTGCTCTTATGAAATTGGGTATCGCAAATCCATTGGTTGGATTAACGATCTGTGCTAAAGGGTGACTTTCAAAAGGTCTCAATATTCAAGATCTCTCACAGAAATCGATATGCTTGGTCTTTTCATTTCTGGGCGCGTCTCCGGTGCGAACCTTCACGCCGTGAAGATCGGGTCGAAGCGATCCGGCCCTCGCCAATCGGTATCCCTTGGTCCGTATGCATATACTGCCCCGAATGCTCAGGCCCCTCTTGATGTCCACGGGGTGGTTGGAGGGATTGATTTTTTTAGTGTTTGACGATGATTCTTCCCCGGGGCGAAGCGGTTACCTCGCCGATGATGGCGGCATCGGACAGCCCTTGCCTGTGCAATTCTTCAAGAAGTTCTCGGGCTTCAGACTGGGGAAGGCTGATGAGGAGGCCACCCGAGGTCTGGGGATCGAAGAGGACCCTCATGAGGTCGTCGTCGACGCCCGCATGGTCAACCATGGAGGACCTGAACTCCTCATTGCGGTACGTCCCGCCGGGAATGATGCCCATGCGGGCGAAGGCGAGGGCCTGCGAGATGAGCGGAACCGCAGAGGCAGAGATGGTGATGCCGACGTCCGTGCCCGCGATCATCTCGCAGGCATGGCCGAGAAGGCCGAAGCCGGTGATGTCCGTGCAGGCATGTACGTGGTAGCGTGTCATAAGTTCGGCGGGTTTTTGGTTCAGGGTAGACATGATCTCGATCGCCCGTGCAATCGTGGTTTCATCCGCCATGTCGGCCTTGATGGCGGTGGCAATGATCCCCGTCCCGATCGGTTTGGTGAGGATAAGGCCGTCGCCCGGGACTGCCCCGGTATTCCTGATGACCCTTTCCGGATGCACGCAGCCCGCTACGGAGAGCCCATACTTGATCTCCCGGTCATCCACGCTGTGCCCGCCGACGAGGAGGACGCCCGCCTCCTGCATCTTATCCGCACCGCCCTGGAGGATACCCTGCAGGACCGAAATATCCAGATCATTCACGGGAAAACAGATGATGTTCATGGCCAGGAGCGGCTTGCCGCCCATGGCATAGACATCGGAGAGGGCATTCGCCACCGCGATCTTTCCGAAGGCGACGGGGTCATCGACGATGGGCGTGAAGAAGTCCAGGGTCAGGATCAAAGCGAGATCGTCCGTAAGCCGGTAGACACCTGCATCATCCAGCCTCTCCATACCCACGATGAGGTTCGGATCGCTCATCACGGGCAAGGCGCTCAAGATCTTGTCCAGGACCCCTGGACCGATCTTGCAGGCTCAACCTGCGCCATGTACGGTCGTGGTAAGTCTCACCTTGTCCATGGTAAATCCCTTGTATTTATATTCCCTAGAGATACAAATAATCAGCCCATTGGTCAAATTCAAAATGGATATACTGAAAGATTGATAACACATGCTATCTCATGTACATTCGATATCGTGGAAAATGACCAGTTCCAGCACATTACCATGCAGCAGCTCGAAGCCCTCGTCCATCTCGTAACGGAAGGGAACTTCTCTCGCGCCGCCCGTAGGATGGGATTGTCCCAACCTTCCATCAGCAAGCATATCAAGAACCTGGAGTTGTTCATCGATGCAACCATCATCGACAGGACCGTCCCCGGCATATCGCTCACCGCAGAAGGAAGGATCATCCATGGGTATGCAAAGAGGATCCTCAGGCTCAGAGACGAGGCCAGGGAAAAGATAGTGCATACCAGGGACACACCAAGCCATATATTCATCGGCGCAAGCACCATCCCCGCCACCTACATACTGCCGTCGGTCATCAGCGCCTTGAAGGGGATTCACCCTTCGATCATGGTGCATATCCATTCCGGGGACAGCAACGAGGTCATCGAAATGGTCCGCAACGATCAAATCGAACTGGGCTTCATCGGCAAAGGGGTTCAGGAGAGAAAACTCATGTACGAGAGCCTCTGGAAAGACACCCTGATCCTCGTTGCCCATAAGGATCATCCCCTGGCTGCTTCTCCGGGTGTGCGTGTGAAAGAACTCGGGAACCTTCCCTTCGTCGGACGGGAAAAAGGGTCGGGCACACGGGCAACCATGGAAGAGCACCTCCGGGCTGCTGCGGGTGAGATGCGTCTCACTATCGTGTGTGAAATGGGCTCTTCGGAGGCGGTCAAGGAGGCGGTGATCGCAGGCATGGGGGTCTCCATTATCTCCATGCATGCCGTAAAGCGGGAGCTCGATCAGGGCATACTCGTGGCTGTCCCCCTCCGGGGATTCAACCTGGAGCGTCAATTCTCCATGATCTACAAGCGGCAGTTCAAGCCCCTCACCCAGCACAGATTGTTCATGGATTTCGCACGGAGCTATAGACCATAGCCTCCCGCCTCCCCCGCGACATGCAATGCATTCCCTGCCGCAACAATCGCCTTCGATCTCTCAGCCGGAGAGCATCTTTTGCAAGAGCATATTGCCTTTTGTTGCATAATCTTTTAAAGGTTGACTCCTGATGAAAAGGCTTTTCCCCGCATCACAGCCT
>CAYGXB010000459.1:0-2563 GCA_964353605.1 uncultured Bacteriovoracaceae bacterium | reverse complement strand
AAATAGCCATGGTTTCCGGGCAGAAACCGGTCGTTACCAAGGCGCGCAAGTCGATCGCCTCCTTCAAGGTGAGGGAGGGCATGCCGATCGGTTGCATGGTGACTTTGCGCGGTGTGCGGATGTACGAATTCTTGGATAGGTTAATCAATGCGGTTCTCCCCCGGCTGAGGGATTTCAGGGGGATTTCGCCCGACGGATTCGACGGGCGGGGGAATTTTACTCTGGGACTTCGCGATCAGGGGGTGTTCCCGGAGATACCCTATGAGAAGATCGATAAGGCGCGCGGCATGAATATTACGGTGGTTACCACGGCCAAAACGGATGAGGAAGGCAGGGGCCTTCTGGCTGCCTTCGGCATGCCATTCAGGAGGTAGGTTTGGTATGGCAAAGAAATCGTTGAGAGTAAAAGCGCAGCGACCGCAGAAGTTCAAGGTGCGGCGGTATTCGAGATGCTCGATCTGCGGCAGGCCACGGGCATGCTACCGGAAGTTTGGCATTTGCAGGATATGTTTGCGGAATTTAGCTATGCGGGGAGAGATCCCGGGCTTGAAGAAATCTAGCTGGTAAAGGGGAAATAGAATGCTTACAGATTCCATTGCTGACATGATTGCACGGATACAGAACGCAGCCAGAGCCATGATGGAAAGCGTGGATATCCCCGCCTCGAAGATGAAACTGTCCGTAGCTGATATACTCCTGAAGGAGGGCTACATCAAGGCATACAAGGTCGCCGAGGATGCGAAGCAGGGGATACTTCGGATAAATCTGAAGTATCATAATGGCGGGCATGTCATCAGCGGCATGGAACGGGTATCAAAACCCGGGAGGAGGATCTACAATGGTGCTCAGGATCTGCCCATAGTGCGTGACGGCCTGGGAATCAGCATATTGAGCACCTCGCAGGGTATCATGACCAACAGCAAGGCTCGGGAACTCGGTATCGGCGGAGAAGTGCTCATCCGCATCTGGTAAGGAGAGGAAGCAATGTCAAGGATCGGAAAGATGCCCATTCAAATCCCCCAAGGGGTAAATGTGACGATCGGCGTCGATTTGGTCAAGGTCAAAGGACCAAAGGGGGAACTCTCGAAAAAATTGGTGGGCAATATCGAGATCAAAAATGAAGACAATACGCTCACCTTCACCGTCCTTGACGACTCCCGCCAGACCAATGCCTACCACGGGCTGATGCGGGCACTTGTGAACAATATGGTCAAAGGTGTCACCCAAGGCTTCGTGAAACGCTTGCGGATCGTGGGAATAGGCTATCGAGGTGAGGCCAAAGGCAAAACCTTGGTGCTCAATGTGGGATACTCACATCCCGTCGAATTCTCCCTGCCGGATGGCGTGAAGGCCTCGGTGTCGAAGGAGGGCTTGATCGATATCGAGGGGATTGACAACGAACTGATCGGGGATGTGGCCGCCAAGATCAGGAAGATCAGGCCACCCGATTCCTATAAAGGCAAGGGTATACGCTATCTCGATGAGGTCGTGAGAATCAAGCCTGGCAAGAGCGCTACCAAGGGCAAGTGATGAGGAGAAGGACGTGAGTAGGTTGACAAGTAAGGATGCACGACTGATCAGGAAGGCGAGGGTGCGGAGAAATGTGGTGGGGACATCCAATCGGCCACGCTTGAGCGTCTACCGTGGCAACCGGCATATCTTTACCCAGATCATAGATGATACCAACGGATTGACCCTGGTTGCGGCCTCCAGTATGAGTGCTGAACTCAAGGGCAAGCTCAAGGGCTTTACCGTTGAGGCGGCCAAGGAGGTGGGGACTCTCCTGGCGCAGAAGGCTAAGGATAAGGGCATTGCGCTGGTGGTGTTCGATAGAGGCGGTTACAGGTATCATGGGAAGATCAAAGCCTTGGCGGATGCGGCACGGGCCAACGGACTAGAATTTTAGGCAAGGAGATGAGCTTTGGCTGATTTATACAGACGGGAAGAGAAGGCAGAACAGTTTATCGACAAGGTCGTCTTCGTCAACCGGGTAGCCAAGGTTGTGAAAGGCGGCAAGCGCTTCCGATTCAGCGTGCTAATCGTAGTCGGAGACGGCAGCGGCAAGGTCGGCCATGGAATCGGCAAGGCGAGGGAGGTCGCGGTCAGTATCCGCAAGGGGATCGAGGTGGCGAAGAAGGCCATGATCGATGTACCGATCGTGAACGGCACCATCCCCCATACGGTGATCGGCAAGAGCGGTGCGGGCAGAGTGTTGCTGAAGCCGGCTCCGTCCGGTACCGGGATTATCGCCGGCAATGCGGTGCGGGCAGTTATGGAGGCGGCCGGTATCCACAACGTCGTAGCGAAGACCATCGGAAGCCGGAATCATCACAATGTGATCCGGGCTACGTTCGATGCCTTGGAAAGTCTGGAGACAAGAGAACAGGTGGCGGCCAAGCGGGGCATTGAGTTCGGTCGACAAACTAACGTCGTGTGAGGTGGAGCGTGGCAGGTGAAATCAAGGTGACACTCAAGGGATCGGTGATCGGCTGTACGAAGAAGCAGAAGGAGACCGTAAAGTCTCTGGGGCTTACTCGTCGCGGGAGGTCGAAGATATTGAACA
>CAYGXB010000458.1:0-2570 GCA_964353605.1 uncultured Bacteriovoracaceae bacterium | reverse complement strand
CCATCTGATGTATGTGGGTTATGACAATGGTCTGCGCATGTTCGGAAATGGATTTGAGCTTCGCTGCGATCATGAATGCCGTCTGACCGCTGATGCCGGCGTCTATCTCATCGAAGATGAGCGTGGCATCCTGTGATGTCCTTTGTTGAACCTTGATGGCGAGCATGATGCGACTCAGCTCGCCACCGGAGGCGATCCTGGCCAGAGGGAGCGTGTTCTGGCCGACATTAGTCGCAATCATAAACTCGCCCTGGAGAAGCCTTGCTGGTTCTATGCCTTCCAGATCTGTCGCCTCGTCCAAGGTTTCCAGATGGGATGCATCTAATTGGCTCACCGCGAATTGGGTGCCCGTCATGCCTAAGTCGTTGAGATCGTGGTTGACGAGCCGAGAGAATTCTTCCGCCCATATTTTCCGCCTCGTGAGAAACTGCTTGGCCTCACCCAAGTACGATTCACGCCTACGGATGAGGGTCGCTCTTGCTTCTTCAAGCAGGTGGTTCGAGTCCGCGATGAGGGCAAGCCGTGCGGCAAGTCCTTTCAGGATATCCAAAAGTCCGGACTCGTCTGTCCGATATTTGCGCTTGAGATCCCCAATCAGGTGCAGCCGCTCCTCCAGCATCTCTATTCTCTCGGGGTCATAGCTATAACTGTCGTTCAATGCTCTTATGTTCAAGGCTACATCCTCAACCTGGGCGATAATGATTTCGAGGGCTTCCAAGGAAGCCTTCATCCGAGTGTCGTGAGAGGCGATCCTTTGGATATGGTTCTTCGCGAGAGATAATTGATCCAAGATGGATTGGTTATCGGAATAGAGGATACCAAAAGCTCCCATTGCCAACTGTCTCAGCTCTTCAGTAACGCGGACCATATCGAGTTCCCGCTTCAGCCTTTCCTCCTCCCCCTCCTCGACCTGGGCCGTCTTGAGCTCTTGTTGTCGGTAGTCCAGATCTTCCTTCTCCCGCTGGGCTTGCGCGATAGCCTTTTCAATCTCTTGTGATCTCTGATGTACCTCTTGCAGTGCGCTGTAAGCATCCATCATGCCTGCTCTGCTCAGACCGGACAACTCCTCGAGGATGCGCACATGCTCCTTGGGATTGAGGAGATCCTGGTACTGGTGTTGTCCATAAATATGAACAAGCCCGGAGGAAACCTCAGCGAGCCTTTCCGTCGTGGCGAGCTCGCCGTTGATAAAGCAACGGTTTCTGCCTGAAGCATGGATTTCCCGCTTCAAAACGAACTCCTCGCCTTTGGCGGTGAAGAGGGCTTCTATAACCGCCTTCTCCCGACCTGGCCGTACAATGTCCCTGCTCGTCCGCGCGCCCATGAGCAGGGTAAGGGCGCCCAAAATGAGAGATTTGCCGGCCCCAGTCTCCCCAGTGATGCAGTTCAGTCCCTCGCCGAACTCAACGGATACCACGTCAAATATGGCCATAGAAGAGATCTTCAAGAAATCAATCATCTATCCTACCATTTGAGCTTTGTTCGTAATACCTGGAAGAAATCCCTGCGCGGCAATCGAAGCAGTATGGCTTTCTGAGAGCCCCTCTTCACGAAGAGTCGGTCGCTGGCCTCGAGAGGAAACCCTTTTTGCCCATCCAGGGTAAGGAAGATGTTGTCAGAAGCCTTTTTCGAGTTCACGATAAGAGTGACCTCTTGGGAATCAGGCAGTACGATGCTCCGATTGGAGAGCATGTGGGGGCAGATGGGAGTGAGGATGATAGCCCCCACTCCGGGGTGTACGATAGGTCCATCGGCAGCAAGGTTGTATGCCGTGGAGCCGGTGGGGGTGGAGGCGATGAGGCCATCCGCCCGGTAGCAGGTAATGAAGGTGTCATCCACCCAGACCTCGATATCGAAGATGCGCGCGAGTGCCCCCTTGCTGATAACTACATCGTTGAGGACGTGCTGACGGACGAGGGTTTCACTCCCCCGTATGAGGGATGCCTCGAGCATGACACGCTCATCCCTCAGGCATTCACCTCTCAGGATCGCCTCGAGTGCAGTGTAGACTTCGTCCTCCATGACCTCGGTGAGGAAGCCGAGGTAGCCCATGTGGACCCCAAGGATGGGAACCTCTCGTGGGGCCGACATACGGATGGCTCTGAGGAGAGTGCCGTCACCGCCTATAACTACAAGAAGGTCCGCTCTAGACCAGACATCGTCCGTCGATGCATGCCTCATGGAGGCGGACAAGTGGTCTTCTATGAGACAGGGGATTTTACGTTCCTCGATCCAGGCGGTTACCTTTGCCGCATGAATTAGGGCTTCGCTATTATCTTCTTTACATACCATCCCAATGATCATTATCCATCATATACAGGCGTACGAGGAGCTTTGTCCAGATTGAAAATGGGTGTCTCGTGAGCGTTTTCTGAAAAAGGTTCGGGGGAAACCCTTTTGCAAAAGGTTTCCCCCGGATGTGTCGCCTTAATTATTATGACTTTTCATCCCCTCAGGCTGCATAGTTCTCATGGGAAATGTGAAAAATTTCAACGTGAAAGAGAAAGTCATCAAGCCTCCGGCAAAGCCGGAGGCTTGATAAAACCGTGAACCGCTCAAAGCGGATTGAA
>CAYGXB010000457.1:0-2586 GCA_964353605.1 uncultured Bacteriovoracaceae bacterium | reverse complement strand
TTGCAGCCCGTGACTGCCAGGCAAAGGACGAGCGTCAGGAAGATGCTGACATGTAAGCGCTGTGTGCTCTTTTCCATCTCGCGAACCTCCTTGTGTGCAAGCATACGGCATAACATTGCAAAACGTTCATACGGTGCTAAAATTCCACTGCTCTCTCTATAATATAATCTCCAGCACCGTGTGTGTCAATGCGAGGACAAAAATTCTCTTCGTACTCAGGGCGCCAGACGGCTCTCTTGCATGGCGTATTGACGGGCATCCTCCAGGGAGCCCTGGCATATATGATTATCGAATCATTCCCTGCTGCATGAAAGTATGAGAATTATTATGGACATGAGAAACGAAATATACTATTTTCTTTTCGATCGGTGTGATTGCCTTAACTCTATAGTGCAATGGAAAAGGGCTGATCATATGCATCCGTGTATCCGCATCGGGCAAGCATTCATTAACATGCCGCTTGCCTCTGTATTGATCAGGCCATGGTTTGAAAGCGTCGCACCTGCATACCTTCAATGGGGATGTATCGCAGGCAGCGATCACAGCACGGATCCCGTTTCACGTACCTGTGCTCGGGGAATCCGTGTTGAATAATCGGGAGGGATATCATGAACAAGATCGAAAGGGTAAAGACGGCGCTCTCTCACAGGGAGCCGGACAGGGTGCCCACCATCTCCTGCATCGATGTTCAGAAGCATGTCTATGAGATCCTGGGAGAAACGCCCGACAACAGCTATAAGTACATTCAGCATCCTATATCGGCCAAGGTCATCGATGTTATTGCTCCGCTCTTGAACATGATCGGGCTCTTTGAGAACGATGTCAGGGAGTTCATGCTCAAGAAGCTCGATTCGGATGTCAGGATGGGATATGACGCTACCTGGGCCATCTATGCGAACATCTTTCTCTTCAAAGACTCGCGCTTCATGACCGATGTCTACGGCGGGAGACTGTACAAAATCGTCGATGACGGGTACGGCAACATGGATACCCCGATGTACTTCGACGGCACGTTCAAGAGCCCCGACGACTGGCGGCGGTTCAACAAGAAGCGATGGGAAGCGCTGCCGGAAAAGATGTTCAAGTTCAATACCCTCATCCAGAGGGAATTCGGAAAGGATATCTACATCTTTGGTTCGCTCTTCATGGGCATATTCGAAAATGCATGGCAACCCTTCGGCTTTACCACCTTCGCCAAGTTTCTGAAAAAGGAGCGTTCATTCCTGGAGGAACTCATAGAGTACAACAAGAACATCTACCTCAAGGTCATCGATGCCACGGCCGATGCAGGCCTTCCCGGATTCATCTATTCCGATGACATGGCCTTCAAATCCGGCCCGATGATCAATCCCAAGCTTGAGGACGAACTCTTCGGCGCGGCATTCCGCGCCATAACCGATCGGGCGCATAAAAAGGGTATCACCATCGTCGCGCATTCCGACGGTTGGACGATCCCGTTGCTCCCGTACTATGTCAAATGGGGTTTCGACGGACACCATTCGCTCGAACCCACGGCCAACATGGATCTCGGAAAGTGCCGGGAGGCGATCGGCCACCAGCTTTCGCTGCTCGGCCATCTCGATATCGCCTATGTGCTCGCGCGCGGAACGCGCGCTGAGGTTTTCCAGCACGTGAGGGAGTCCATTAAGAAGGGGGGCGAAGGCGGTGGTCTGGTCCTTGGCCCATGCAACTCACATGCGGATATACGGGTCGAGAACATCCGCTGGATGATGGAGGCGGTCGAGGAATACGGGAAATACCCACTGCAGCTGCAATGAGCCCAGGGATGACCTGAATCACAATTCGGCAGGGATAGACGAATTGGACGGCCTCTAGGCCGCCCGCAGGGTGAGGGTCAGGGATGACCTGAATCACAATATTGCAGAGGGTGAAAGTCCCACACAATCTATAATTATATTTGTAAACCAATTTACCCGCTCAAACGTAAATAGGAATTGGTTGAATGATCGGGACCATTGGTTCTTCCTAACCTTTCAATTTTGTAATCTTTCTGCAACCCTCTTGAAAGGTTTCCCGGGCTATGGTATCTCCAACCCGAAGTATAAAGTGAACCAAGAAGGAATAAACAATAGCGCTACTCTGCGAGACTTATTGATGAAAACTGCGAGTGAGGGGGGAGGTGACGAGTGCAAGGGCAAAACTATCGCCTTACAACAAGGATATAGGCAAGAAACGAGATGGATACGTCTTCTGGCCTCTAGTCTTTGTTTTCTCATCCTATTGCCTTTTACAGCACACACTGCTGATGCGTTAAACCCTGATGAGACCCTCGATCTTCCACGATGCATCGCCATTGCCCTCAAGAACCACCCCAATCTTAAAAGCGCAACCGGGAGCCTCAAGGCGAGCCAGAGCAGGGTCTCCCAGGCGCAGTCGGGCTATTATCCCCAGGTCAGCGCATCATCAAGTTACAGCCGCGTGCACCCTGCGGGGTCTTCCACCACTGCATTGTCGGGGAGCAGCAACTACGATCAGTACCAGGACTCACTCAACCTCAACCAGACGATATTCGATTTCGGCAAGACCTCCACTCAGGTGAAAGTCCAAGCGCTCAGCGCGAATGCG
>CAYGXB010000456.1:0-2601 GCA_964353605.1 uncultured Bacteriovoracaceae bacterium | reverse complement strand
AGGGGACATTTCTATTGAGTCTGGTAGGGGACATTATCAAAGAGTCGCGACATTCTATCACGTATCAATTCGCCCTCAAAGTGGACGCTTGCCTTGCTTACCGTACTCGGATGCACATTGCCGAACATGGCCCCGATCTCACGATTGTCAAGCCCGGCATACTTCTTGTTATTTGGTGTCAGGTCCGGTCAATGGACAAAAATATGCTCGTAGTACAACTTTATCAATTGTCCGGGCCTGACAACCTAATTCTCTGGACGTCCCCCATGCTCCGCTCGTTATCCGGGCGTAAAAAAGTGTTCGAAGAGCAGGATCGCAACCGGGACCGATATCAGGGCGAACAGGAAGCTCGCCACCATGAACTGGTTGACGATTCCCCGGTCGCCTTGGTAGCGGTCGGCGAACACGGGTAGGGCGGTGACCGGGGGAACCGCGCCCTGCAGCATGATGAAGAGGGCCATGGTGTATGACGGTCTCAGGAGAAGCAGGAAACCCAACGTCGCCAGGGGAAAGATGACATTCTTCGCCAGCACGAACTTCATGACCTCCAGCCAGCGTATCCGGCCCTGCTGTTTGAAATCGAGAAATATGCTCCCGCCCACGATGATCATGAGCAAAGGAACGGAGAGCGCTCCCACCTGTTTCAGAGACAAGACCACAAATGTCGGAATAAACCTGTCGAGGCCGCAGAGTTTAATGGCCATGGCCGCGACGGTGCTTATGAGCACCGGGTTGAAAACCCTGGAGCGGTTGAAGGTGAGACCGGCCCTGAAAAAGGCCGGCGCCGTCGTGAAGAAAAAGGCTGGATAAAGCAGGGTGAAGAGGAAGAGCTCGGTTACCTGTATTGAGTCCGCACCGAACATCTGAGCGATAATGGTCAACGGCAGGAAGATGCCGTTCTGGAAGAAGAGACAGGCCCGAAACTCCCAGCGCGTCTCAGTCGCAGCCATGGCGGAACAGATCCAGGTCAGAGCGCAGGCCCCGGTTGTAAAGATGGCCCAACCCAAAGGCAACAGCCACCAGGCACCGGATGCGTCGGGTTTGAAGTTGCTGATGATGTTGGCGAAGATCAGGCAGGGCAGGGCGATATCGATGGCCAAGGCCGAGATCGATCCAATGGCGAGCTCCCCGATGATCCGGCGGCTGATAAGCCAGAAGCCCAGAATGCCGATGGCCAACAGGGTAGCGACCGCCTGAAATGTAGTCGCGAACAGCTGCATGCGTCCACCCTTATCGCCATAGGTTACCCGATGAAGCCGTCCAAAGTCAAATAGCACCTTGTGCCTTCACGATCAGGCCAATTTGCAATCACCATAAACGACATGCCGGGAACGGGTGTCCGACATAAAAGTGGGGGAAAGGGAATATAAGGTATCAGGCCCCGGCATTTGACAATGCGTACTTGACAAGCCTTGCTAGTCTTCTATCACGCGCCAATTCGGCCTCAAAGCGGACGCTTGCCTTGCTCACTGTGCTCGGATGCACACCGTCGAACATGGTCCCGATCTTACGGTTGTCAAGCCCGGCATACTTCTCATTATTTGGTGTCAGGTCCGGTCAATGGACAAAAATGTGTTCGCTTTGCAACTTTATCAATTGTCCGGCCCTGAAACCCTAGTTCTCCAGGCCCCCAGAAACAGGATCTTAGATAATTTTCGGGAGTTTTAAAATATAATTGTCAAAAGGAAAGAATACGATTTCAGCACAATGTCAGCCCAGAAGAATCCCTACATCATGGTGCAGAGATGAATTAAAAAGGTCTTATACTCTCATCTTCAATGTACAATCTATCTGTCACAGTATGTCCCGCCAAAGAAACCGCAAGGGACGATACAAAAACATTGTTTACGGCTCCAACGATCATACAATCGAAATAACCGGGAAAAAATAAGGAACCGGGGTAAAATGAGGTAAGATAAGGAATTACCCCGTTTACAAAAGGGCGGCTTTTCAAACAGCAACGAAGATGATTATATCCCTCAGCTTACATTCATCTCCATCCAAAGGATTGGGTATACTGTTTTGTTTTCATAAACAAAAGGGGACGCCATATTGGGCCATCCCCTTACTGATTGTTTCATGCAAATCTGATAATTTTATGGTATCGGTATGGCCGGAGCATTCCCATTCGCATCGGTCTTAATAAGCAAGGCATCATATGGACCGCCAGCCCCAAATGAAGCAGTATTTCCAGCCAGGATGTACCCGCCGTCACTCGTCTGTTGCATGGCACCGGCACCGTCACCTTTTCTTCCTCCAAATCTTTTGTCCCAGACTTTGTTCCCATCAGCATCGGTCTTGATGAGCCAGGCATCATAAGAACCAGCACCGTATGAAGTCGTTGATCCAGCCAGGATGTATCCCCCATCGCTCGTCTGCTGGACTGAGTAGGCCTTATCATCACCTGCACCGCCGAAAGTCTTGTTCCATTGCTCGATCCCATCCGCATCGGTCTTGATAAGCCAGGCATCATAAGAACCAGCACCGTATGAAGTTGTTGCTCCAGCCAGGATGTACCCGCCGTCGTTCGTCTGTTGCTCGGACATGGCCCAATCAGATCCTGAGCCACCGAAGGTCTTGTTCCATTGCTCGATCCCATCC
>CAYGXB010000455.1:0-2612 GCA_964353605.1 uncultured Bacteriovoracaceae bacterium | reverse complement strand
AAGAACTTCGTGCTCTTCGTCAAGGACACTGGCTATGGCATACCCAAGGAGATCGCGCGGCGCATCTTTGACCCCTACTTCACCACGAAAGAGAACGGCACGGGCCTGGGGCTCTACCTTGTCCAGTACATCGCCAATGCCCATGAGGGGTGGGTGGATGTGGAAAGCCAGCAGGGTTCTGGCTCCACTTTTGTCTTCTCCATCCCGATAAATACAGAGAATACTTGAGATGTAGAAAGGTGAATGAGATGAAAAGATGGGTGTATCTCCTGTGCTGCATGCTTTTGGTCCCCTCCCTTTCGCATGCCGCGCGACTCCAGGTCAGGGTTCCCGCGGGCATCCCAAAAGTGAGTCTGCTCTCCCCGGGAACTGGTCCCGTTCTGGATCACCTCAGGGGCAGGTTGAACGAGGACCTGAAGACCTTTGACGATCAGTACCACGTCGAGGCGCTGAAGAAAGAGGCCGAGGTCGCACAGAAATCGAGCGATGAGCGGCTCAATGCCTACAAGCAAGGCGGCAAGGCTATTCGTGAAGAGTACATCGCCAAGCTCTCCTTCCGGATTACCAGGGTCTCGGCCTTCATCTCGCCGGAATCCTCCGCTTTGGGCGAAATCGCCTTCAACTACGTTGCCACCAATCATTCGGACCGCATCGTAAGCGATGTCGTCTATGTGCCCCGCATTGGCACCCTGAAGATCCCCACTCAGTCCAAACTTGTCCTGGAATTCATGGATTCCTCCACCCTCAAGTCTGGACTCGCCCCCGGCAGGAGTCTTGGCAACGCGGAGAACAATCCCGAACGGTTCTCCTTCTTCATTGGGGAACTGAGCAAGACTGACCTGGAAAAAATCAGGGCCAATCTCAACCGGGACTTTGCCATCGATGTCCAGGATATCCACTTTGCGAGCACGATCGAGTACAAGGATCAGGGCAAGGTCATGGATGCGGAGCATGCCTTTCAGGCAAGGCTGAAGGAGATCGAGCTCGCGAGCGAAGCCGCGCGGAGAGAGGCTGAAGCCAAGCTGGCGGTCTACCACAAAGCCCTCTCTGATTATAACAAGGCCAAGGAGGGCTCGGTGAAGACCTTCGCGGAATCCGCCCAGGAGTTGAAAAAGGACTCCGTCCACTTTACGGGGAGCGTCGATCAAAAGCACAGGAGCATCTTTGAGGATATCCCTGCGGGCACCTACTTTATCTATGCCAGCGATGGCAAGGGCAAGGCTGTGTTCCAGGAAGTGCGGGTGAAGAACGGCAGACAGAAGATGAAAATCGAGAAGGTCGTGAGAGATCCTTTTCAACCATGAGCAAGCAGATTCTCGTAGTCGATGATGAGGTCGGGATCCGGGAATCCCTCAGGATGATCCTGGAAAAGGAGGGGTATGCGGTTCAGACCGCGTCCAATGCCGATGAGGCCTTCCGGATCCTGAGGGCGGGCGGGGTCGATCTCCTTATCACGGATATTCGCATGGCGGGCATGGACGGCGTGGAGCTCCTCAAGCTCTCCAAGTCCGTCTCCCCCCATTCCGAGGTGATCATGATCACCGGCTATGCCTCGGTTGACAGCGCAGTAGAGACCATGAAGGAAGGTGCTTACGATTATATCACCAAGCCTTTCAAGAAGGCGGATATCCTGCGGGCGGTGCATAAGGCGATCGAGAAACAGACCCTGGCCCTCGACAACATCAACTTGAAACGGCAGGTGGAGACGCTCGAATCGGGCCTCATCGTCGGAGCCAATAGTCTCCAGATGAAGGCGGTACTGAACCTCGTCCACCAGGTGGCCCCCAGCCAGGCCACTATCCTCATCCTTGGCAAGACCGGCACCGGCAAGGAGGTCATCGCCAACATGATTCACAAGCTCTCTCCGCGGGGGAACCGGCCCATGATCAAGGTGAACTGCGCAGCCATCCCCGAGACCCTCATCGAGGCCGAGCTCTTTGGGTACGAGAAGGGGGCCTTCACCGGCGCCGACTCGAGACGGGAAGGCAGGTTCGAGGCGGCGGACAAGTCCACCATCTTCCTGGATGAGATCGGCGAAATCCCGCCCGCTGTCCAGGTCAAGCTCCTGCGGGTCCTCCAGGAGGGGACCATCGAGCGACTGGGGAGCAACAAGACCATCCGCATTGATACCCGTATCATCGCCGCCACAAACAAGAACCTCTCCGAGATGGTCAAGGAGGGGGCCTTCCGGGAAGACCTCTACTGGCGGCTCAACGTCATCACCCTAAGCCTCCCCGGCCTGAAAGAACGTAAGGAGGACATCCCCACCCTCGTGCAGCACTTTCTTTCCCGGTTCGCCATGAAGAACGGCAAGACCATCGCCGGCATCGAAACGCGCGCCATGGAAGTCCTCCTCGAATACGACTGGCCGGGCAATGTCCGGGAACTGGAGAACGTCATCGAACGCTGCGTGGTCCTGGATCGGGACGGCGTCATCGGCGAGGATGACCTGCCCAGGATTATCGCCGATGCCGCCGTCCAGGCGCGGGACCTGCTCACCGTCCAGGTCGGCACCACCCTGGGGGAGGTGGAAAGGCTTCTCATGGAGGAGACCCTCAAGTACACCAAGGGTGACAAGGCCCTGGCCTCGAAGCTCCTTGGCATATCCACCC
>CAYGXB010000454.1:0-2614 GCA_964353605.1 uncultured Bacteriovoracaceae bacterium | reverse complement strand
AACAAGTGGGGATACATCATTGTCGACGAAGAGACTGGACAGACCACCAAGAAAGGGGTATATGCCGGTGGTGACATCGTCACGGGGGCTGCAACGGTCATCCTTGCCATGGGCGCAGGGAGAAAAGCGGCACGGGCGATGCACGAATATGCAATGTCGAAATAAGATTTTTTCGATAGGAGAGGATATGACCCTTGGTGAGATAAAGGACCTTCTGGAAGCGGATGTAATCGTGGGCGATAACAAGCTCGGCATAGAGGTCAAGGCAGGATTCGCTGCCGACCTCATGAGCGATGTCCTTTCCTTCGCCAAACCGGGGTCCATCCTCCTCACCGGTCTCACCAATCCGCTCGTGATCCGGACAGCCGATACCATGGATCTCCTGGCAATCATCTTTGTGCGGGGGAAACGCCCCTTGGCCGAGGCAATCGAGCTCGCCACCCAGAAGGATATCCCCCTCCTTGCGACCCGATATATCATGTTCGAAACCTGCGGACGCCTCTATCAGGCTGGTATCCGCGGATCCATCACCAAGGCCGATGAGGGATAGCACAACCTCCACCTTTCTTCCTCTTGAAGCAAGCTGGCCTTAAATATCGTTTTCAGTATGTCTGAAGACCACGGCAGTAATCGTATGACCTTCATCATCTTTCTGAATGCGGAAAAGGATGTTATGCTGCAGGGTTTCCCCAAAAAAACAGAGCTGTCCGGATAATATTATGTAAACTCTTCTGGATAGGAGTGAGCAGAAGTGAAAATGGTAAGACTTTTTTAACAAGATGTTGATTTAAGCAAGTCTTGGTTTTTCATGCGCCAAAGATATATTAGGAAATCTTTTTGAAAATGAAAGCTCAAGATGCTATACTTTTATGACGATGAGTAAATAGAGGAGTAGAGTATGCCTGGGCCGACGGATATTGCAACCATATTGTCCCAGACGGGTAGGATCGAGAAGATTAATCAATCCCCGTTTGCCCATGCCGATGTCACCAAGCAGATCCTTACTGAACAGGAGGCGCAGGAGCGGCTCCGGTCCGCCAGGGAGATCAATGAAAGCAAGCGCGTCCGTGAGGCAACTGAGCGACAGCGCAAGCAGGAGAGGCGCCAGGCAAAGAATGCCAGACAGGAAAACCAGGACGCCGACGTGGATCAGGGTGATGAAAAGAAGGGGAAAAAACATCTTATCGATGTGGTGATATAGCTTTGGATCCTCAAAAGATCTTGCTCTTTGCACAGATTGGAATCCAGATTTTCCTGATCATCCTTGTGGTGGTTATCATCTTCAGGGATAAAAAAAAGATCACCCCGGTGCATACCATGGATGAACTGAAAAGTCTGCTTGAAGAAACACAAAGGCTCAATGACGAGTTTTCAAGGCTCATACAGCAGAAGTCAGGGATTATCACCCGTCTCATTGAAGAACTCGACTTGAAGATGCACGAGGCTGAGGCTGTGAAATCCGGGCTCGATGACATTATCGGGAAGGCAAGGATGGTAAAAACCTACACGAAAGCAGACGTCCTGAGGTTTTCCCAGGGAGGTCTCGATCCACTCGAGATCTCCCAGATCACAGAGATCCCCGTGGGTGAAATTCAGCTCATGATCAAATTAACCACCCAGGAAGGGTCATGAACCCGACGCATATCAGTCAGGCCCAGTTACGGACTGGGAGTATTATCATCAAGGATCAAATCACATCCCTCTTCATCGGCAGAAATGTTGTAGCGACGGTCCTCTCCCGGCCAAAGGAGGGGATGGCGCTTGTTTCCATGTTTGGCAGGCGCCTCCTTGTTGAAACCACTATGAACCTGACTAAGGGCCAGGTGCTCAACCTCAAGGTCCATGCCCTTCAACCCAAGGTCATCCTGAAGCCATTAGAAGCTCAAGGCGTGCAGAGAACCACAACCCTCGCAGGTTTCAACGCCCTGATTGAGCGCCTGGTGGGTAAACTCGGCAATGTGCCGCTCAGGGCATTCAATGTGCGCGAGATCCTTGAGGAGCAGATTCAGGGCAAAAGCGATCCAGTAATGGCGCAATTCATCTCAGCCCTGGTCGAAGAAGCGGCGCAATATCCTCAAGCCCTCGCCTTTCTGCTCATACCTATTGTGCAGGAAGATTCACGGGGCAGGGCTAAAGTGGTAGTGGAAAAGGACAGGGAAGAAGGGTATGTGATCACCTTCGACATGGAGACCGATCATATGGGGGTCATCGGCTGTACGGCACGCATCAACGATGGGATTGATGTGGAGATACGGACAGGCTCCGATTCCCTGGTCGATTTTTTACGTTTCCATATCCAGGCGTTATATGAAAGGCTCGCAGGGATCGATGTAGTCAGACGCCTCGAGGTGGTCATGAGCCACGGGATGCAACCAAATTTGGACATGCTTGTATGAAGAAAGAAGAAAGACAAAAGGCAGTGGCTCTGCAATACGAACGGGGTAAGGACAATGCCCCGAAGGTCACGGCCAAAGGGCAAGGCAAGCTCGCAGATAAAATTCTCGCCCTGGCCCGTGAGCATAATATCCCTATCCACAAGGACAAGGCGCTTGTCAATACACTGTACCACCTCGACATCAATACAGAGATCCCGGAAGAGCTCTACCAGACGATG
>CAYGXB010000453.1:0-2614 GCA_964353605.1 uncultured Bacteriovoracaceae bacterium | reverse complement strand
ACCGTCACACTGTCCGGCGATCTCCGAGATCGTCTCGATAACCGCCTGCCGGAGCCCGGGTTGAAAGGCGTTGAGTTGAAGCACATCGGACCACGCCGGGAAGTAGGGATCCCGGCCACAGGCGAAAACTGTTCCACCTGCCTCGATGAAAGACGTCGGATCATTCCTCGCATCATCAGCCTTCCCCTGAATGAAGTATTCAGGGTGATCGCTAACCCAGGGGTGGTCCGGAGCGACATGGTTGGGCACAAAGTCGAGGATGAGCCGCAGGCCGCGCCCAGCGAGCTTTTTACGCGCTGTGGCAAGCCCCTGCGGACCACCCAGGTGTTTGTCTACGACATAGCGACGCACGCAATAGGGAGAGCCGACATTGTCACCCGCCGAAAAGTCGGGCAAGGCTCTCCTGAAATCCTCGATCAGTCCCTGGTTTCGCATGGAGATTTCGATCCCGGCCGGGCTCCGCTCCCATACCCCCATGAACCACACGGCATCAAAGCCAAGGGAGGCAATCAGATCCCACTCCTCTGGCGGCACCGTGGCGAGATTCACCGGCTTCTTATATTTCTGATCGAGCTCGCCCAGCCAGACCCAAGTGTTGATTTCGTAAATGGCGGGATGCATGGGCCATGTTTTCATCCCTTTGCCTCTATGGCTTCCGAGACGCCCTTCACGAACGCTGCTTCTTTGCCCATCTCCAGGACTCGCTGGGGATCCAGAAGGCCGTAGAGCTGGATGGTCTTGGCCACGAGCCCGCTCCAGCCGGTCTGATGGCTGGCGCCGAGCCCGGCGCCATTGTCGCCGTGGAAGTACTCGTGAAAGAGGATGTGATCGCGCCAGTAGGGATCGGTTTGGAACTTCTCGATACCACCGTAGACGGGTCGTCGGCCGCGTTCGTCGCGCAAAAAGATGCGGCTGAGCCGCTCGGCGATGTCCTTGCTCACCTCGAAGAGGTTCATCATGCTGCCGGAGCCCGTGGGGCACTCGATTTTGAAGTTGTCGCCATAGTACAGGTAGAAGTTCTGCAGCGCGCGGATGATGAGCGCGTTCACCGGCATCCAGACTGGTCCCCGCCAGTTGGAGTTACCGCCGAACATGCCGGTGTTCGACTCGCCCGGCAGGTAGTCCACCCGATACTCCTGACCGTGAACCTGCAAGATATACGGGTTTTGCTCGTGAAACTTGGAGAGTGAGCGGATGCCGTAGGGGCTCAGGAACTCGTTCTCGTCAAGCATCTTCGTAAGTATGCGGCGCAGCCGCTCCGGGTTGACCAGGGCTGTGATCCCCCGCTCCGCCACGCCCAGGTGTCCCAAGCCTGTGGGATGGATGGACTCCAGGAGTTCGGGCATACGACCCAGGTTTTTCCAAACCTGAGCCATCGCCCGCGGGACGCGCTCCCGCTGCCATGACTCGATCACCGTGGTGGCGCACAGGGGCAGCAGCCCTACCATCGAGCGCACCTTGAGCCTCTGGGCGCTGCCGTCGGGTAATCGCAACAGGTCGTAATAAAAGCCATCCTCCTCGTCCCACATGCCGTCCTGCCCGGGCCGGTTCATGGCCGCGGCGATGTAGAAGAAGTGGTCGGCAAACTTCAAGACCATGTCCTCGTAGGTGGGGTCGTGGGCGGCAAGCTCCACCGCCAGCTCCATCATGTTCTGGCTAAAAAGAGCCATCCAGGCTGTGCCGTCCGCCTGCTCCAGGTGGCCGCCGGTGGGCAGCGCCGCACTGCGGTCGAAGACGCCGATGTTGTCGAGCCCGAGGAAGCCTCCCTCGAAGACGTTCTTGCCGAAGCGGTCCTTGCGGTTCACCCACCAGGTGAAGTTCAGCAGCAGCTTGTTGAATGCCGCTGTGAGGAACTCAAGGTCGGTCTCGCCGCGCAAGGCCTGCACAGTGCGGTGCAGGAACAGCGTCGCAAAGGCGTGGACCGGGGGATTCACATCACTAAAGTTCCACTCATAGGCGGGCATCTGACCGCTGGGGTGCAGGTAGACGCCACGCAGCATCAGTTTCATTTGCTCCTTGGCGAAGTCAGGGTCGACGATTTCGAGCGGGAGCGTATGGAAGGCCAGGTCCCAGGCCGCATACCAGGGGTACTCCCACTTGTCGGGCATCGAGATGATGTCCTCGTTCAGCATGTGGAACCACTCCGAGTTTCGTGAGATTCGATATCCGCTATGGAGGGGGTTGGAGTGGTGCTCATCCAGCCAGTTGTCTCCATCGAAGAAGTAGAACTGCTTGCTCCACAGCATGCCGGCAATCGCCTGGCGCATCACGTTGGCCGCGTCTGGGGAGACAGAAGGTGGGGTCACGGATTGGTAAAATTCGTCCGCCTCTTGCAAGCGCCCGGCCAGAGTCTCGTCAAACTCCATGCCGAAGCTGGATGGGGTAGCTTTGGCTTTCCCGCTCTTGCCAGCAGCGGCCAGGTTGGTCAGGCGCAGCCGCACGCTCGCCGACTCGCCGGAACCTACCACCAGCCGATAGTGCGCCGCGACCTTGGTGCCCTGCTTTTCGGGGTTCACCGCCTGCTGATTACCATGTACCACGCAGTCGTTGATGCCGTCTTTGACGTAGGGGCTCTCGTTCTTTTGCCCGGGGAAAAGCCGTTCGTGGTTTGTTT
>CAYGXB010000452.1:0-2615 GCA_964353605.1 uncultured Bacteriovoracaceae bacterium | reverse complement strand
GCGGGGACTGGTACAATGACCCGGATGAGGAGACGAACTTGGCGAAGGAGCTGGTTTCCCGAGCCAAGATCAATGCCAGGACAGACAAAGAGATCGTCTCGCTCCTGGACGATGACCTGTACAGCCACCCCTTTCTGTACATCACCGGGCACGGAAACGTCGCCTTCTCCGAGCAGGAGGTTTCCCGGCTGCGGGAATTCCTGACCCAGGGAGGGTTCCTGTTCGCGGACGACGATTACGGGATGGATGATTCCTTCAAGAGGGAGATGAAGAAGGTCTTCCCGGACAAAGCTTGGGTGGAGCTGCCGTTCGAACACCCCCTCTATCACTCCTTCTATGACTTTCCGAACGGACTGCCCAAGACGCACGAGCACTATCCGGGCCAGCCCAAAGGCTTCGCCCTGTTCCACGAAGGACGGATGGTCGCCTTCTACACCTACAACTCCAACATCACGGACGGCTGGACCGCGGTGCACAACGACCCGCCGGAAAAGCGCGAAGAGGCGATCCGGATGGGGGTTAATATCGTGTGGTACATGTTAACGCATTAATTATTCGTGAGGCGTGAGGCGTAAGGAGTAAAGTCAAAGAGGCGTAAGAGGTGAGCGAAGCAAATAGAACCATCGAAGCCAAGCTGACGAGCTTGAGACGGAAAAGGCTGGGGGCAACGGCCCTCTCTCGGCTGGGGCATTTAGCTCTGGCCTGGGGAGCGGTCGTCGTCCTCCTCGTGGCTTGCGCTCACTCCCCGTGGGCACGGCTTGCGCTTCAGGCTCTACTCCTGGGCGCGCTGGGCGCAGGGCTCGGATGGCTGGCCTGGAGCTTCATCAGCAAGCCTTCCTTTGATGCGCTCGCTTTACAGGTGGAAAAGCGATTTCCCCACCTCAAGAACCTATTGGTGAACGCCGTGCAGTTGAGCACGCGAAAGGACGGGCGGGAGGGCTATTCAATAGAGCTGACTGCTGCGGCCATCCAGCAGGCCGAGGAGGCCTGCCGGGACCTGGACTTCGGGCAGGCCGTTCCGAAGAGGCCCTGGGCCGTGGCCCTGGGGGAGATAGGCGTCGGAGGGATCGTCCTCCTGCTTCTACTCCTCGGATTCCCTTCCCAAAGCACCAGAGCCTTCTCCCAGTTCCTGAATCTCAAGGCCATTCAGCAGGCGGAGGATCAGGTGACCTTGAAAGTCGAGCCGGGGAATGGAAAAGTAGCCAAGGGGCAAAGCTTCGGGATCCGGGTTGTGGTTGAAGGAAGAACCGTGCGCGAAGCATCAGTCCAACGAAGAACCGAAGGCGGGACCTGGGAGGAGGCCAAGGCCACGCCATTGGCCGCAAACCGCTTCGAGCACAGTTACGAGTCCGTGATGGAGCCGTTTGAGTATTACGTGACCGCGGGACGTCTCACGAGCGAGCATTACCGGGTGAGCGTTTCCGTGAGGCCGGTCGTGGCCCAGTTCAAGCTGAAAGCCATCTACCCGAGTTACGCCAAGGTTCCGCCCCAAGAGATGCCGGAGGGGGCAGGAGACGTAACCGCGCTGGTGGGCACGGTCGTGGAGGTGAGCGGGAAGGCCAACACTCCTCTTGCCGAGGCCAAAATACAACTGAGCGATTCCTCCACGGTATCATTGAAAGTGGAGAGAGCTCAGTTCACCGGTAAGTTCGTCGTACGGAAGGATGCGACCTACCGCTTTGAGGTCGCTGACAGCTCCGGGGAGAAGAATGAGGACCCGCCGGAATACCGAATCACGGCCATCCCGGACGAGTCTCCGGGAATCCGCATCGCCCAGCCTGGCAGGGATGTCTATCTTCCTGAGGGCCTCGTCGTCCCCCTGGCTTTGGAGGCCCATGACGATTTCGGGCTCACAAGGATGGCTCTGAAAGTCAGAAAGGGGGCAGGGGAGCAGGGGAGTAAGGATGCAGAGGAAAAGACCGTGCCGATAGCAGAGTTGAAGGGCAGGGTTGCGGACACCGCGTTGGTGTTCTCCTGGGACCTGAACGACATCGGGCTCCTGGCCGGGGAGGAGGCGGTGTACTATGCCGAGGTCTACGACAACGACGTGGTGAGCGGGCCCAAGCGAGGGGTCTCCCAGACCTACCGGGTGCGCTTCCCCACTGTGCAAGAGATGTACGCCCAGTCCCAGGAGGAGCAGAAGGAGGCCCTGGCCGATTTGCAGAGCTCGCTCCCGGCCCAGGAGGAACTGAGAAAGGAAGTTGAGCGCATCTCGCAGGCTCTGAAGACCGAGAAGAACTTGACCTGGGAGAAGAAGCAGGAGATCGAGCAGAGCCTCAAGCGTCAGGAAGAACTGCTAAAGGAACTGGAGAAGACAAGCCAGGGGCTTCAACAGGCCGCGGAGAAGGCCGAGCAATCTCCCCTTGTGGACATGGAGACGGTGCAGAAGCTCCAGGAGGTCCAGCGCCTGATGTCCGAGGTCATGACCGAGGAGATGCGCAAGGCCCTGCAGAAGCTCCAGGAGGCGATGCAGAAGGCCGATCCCAAGATGGTCCAGGAGGCGTTGAAGAACCTCCGTCTGACCCAGGAGGAGCTGAAGCAGAGGCTGGACAAGACCATCGCGCTCCTCAAGGACGTGCAGTTGGAGCAGAAACTCAAGGAGGCGGCGAACAAGG
>CAYGXB010000451.1:0-2628 GCA_964353605.1 uncultured Bacteriovoracaceae bacterium | reverse complement strand
ATGGCCCCCAACTTCACCCTGGTCTTCCTGGTCATCGGTGTCGTGCTCGGCTTCAGGGGCTTCGTGCAGGAAGTGATCCGGGAAAGGCGGGGATAAACATGATCATCGCCTTCATTACCATCGGTATGGTTTCGTGCATGGCTATGCTTGCCCGTTTTGCCGCCCGGCTCAGCACACGACATCATCCGGCAATCCAGATCAACTGAATATATACCACTCTATAAGGAGCCCTCAGGACATATAGCCGCTCTTCTGAAAGGAGCGGCTATTTTTTGCACTCTTTGAGGATACTCTCCTTTATAGACAAGTGAAGACTTCATGGACGGATTACGATCGTTGTGCGACCGCATCCACCCTCCGGGCCGCTAACTGATTTTGTCGGTTCCATCTACCAGTGACAAGAGGACCGGCAAAATCAGTTGGCCATTAGCCCTCTTCCCTGAGGAAGAGCGGGAAAAAGAAGGCCTTGATTCCTGCGACGTGAGGTAATAAAGACATCTGTCATGATCGATGTCTTCATGCACACGCTCACCATACCCTGCGGGGTGGAGAGGGAGGATAGTGTTCTCGTGTGTTGCTCGGGCGGGGTCGACTCTATGGTCCTGCTTCGACTCATGATAAAGGCGCAAGTCCAGCTTAATTTGAGGCTTCATGTGGTGACGGTGGATCACGGGCTGAGGTGCGAGTCGCCAGGAGATGCAAACTTCGTGCTGGAGACGTGCAAAGCATTGGGTATCGATGCGAGCATCTATGAGCTCAGGATGGACTCACGGATAGCGAATTTGGAGGAACAGGCGCGTATGAGGCGCTACGAGGCGATATGGGATTGCCGAAAGAGGCAGGGTTCCCGGTATGTCGCCACGGGCCATACCATGAACGATCAGGCGGAGACTGTGCTCTACCGGTTGATCCGGGGCAGCGGCCTCAAGGGTTTGACGGGCATTGCCTATGCACAGCCGGATGGCCTCATCCGGCCGATGCTGGATATCACCAAGGCACAGGTGGAAGCGTTTGCCCGAGATCAGGGAATCAGGTTCGTCACCGATCGTACGAATGACGATCTCTCCCTGACGAGAAACCTCATCCGCAAACGGTTACTGCCGCTCATGCGGAAGATTAATCCGGCCGTGGTCAATGCCATAGCCCGGTTTGCTCTGATTTCGAGAGAGGAGAGTGCATACCTGGAGGAAGCGGCGAATGCCTTGGAGAGCGAAGCACTCAAGGTAGACTGGGGGGTATGCAGGATCTACGATCTGGAGAGGCTCAAGGCTGCGCATGCTGCCGTGTTCAAGAGGCTGCTCATCGGGGTCGTTTCTAATATGCTGGGAGAGCCGCGTGGGATAGAGGCCCAGCAGGTGGAATGGATTTTGGACGTTCTCAAAGATGTTACAAAAGCGCACACCGTCAAACGGCGTGTTCGCGTGGAGAGATCGGGAGAACACCTGGTCTTCAGCCCGACATCAGGAGGGCCGTACTACGATCTGGAGGTCAAGGCCTCTGGCGAATACTGCCTCCCGGCGATAAAGCAACGCCTCCGGTTGGACATTGCAAAGGGATGGGATGGGCCGCTGCACATACGGTCGTATCTGCCGGGCGACAGACTCTTCGGGAAAAAAGTGGCGCAGCTCCTCGCTGAACACGGTGTGATGGAGCACTTGCGGAGGTTTTGGCCGGTGCTGCTCTCCGGCGGTGAGATCATCTCGGTCGGTGGCCTCCCTGATCCATTTGGGAGAGTAGACCTGCATTTTCCCTTATGATGAACGACCTCCTCAAGAATGGCACCTCGATCGGCACACTCCCCGCAGCTGTGCGAGCGATCCTCGTTGCCGAAGCGTTCCTGTCTGGGAAAAAGACCGTCATCTGGCTCGTCGAGAACGCGGACGAGATGTTCAAGTCGGCCGAGGATTTGAGCTGCTTTATCGGTGAAGAACCGATCCAATGTTTTTATCCGCCCGATGTCAGACCCTACCAGGGCGACAGCCCCTCAAAGGAGGTCACTGCAAGGAGGATGGCCGTACTCAGGAGGCTCATCGCGGAGAGACCCCAGATCGTGATTGCACCGCTGGAAGCCATCCTGCCTTACACGATTGCACGGCAGGACTTCACTGAAGCCGTTGTTCAGATCCATGCAGGTGCGGAATTGAACAGGGATGAGCTCGCCGCACTGCTCATCAGAATGGGGTATACACGGGAGCCTTTGATCGATGATGTAGGCCAGTTCAGTATCCGGGGCTTTGTTATGGACATCTTTACCCCGGGCATGGACGATCCGGTGCGCATTGACCTATTCGGTGACACCATCGATGAGATACGAACCTTCACACTTGCAACGCAGCGCTCAAAAAGGCAACTTGATACCCTTGAGATCCTGCCGATAAGCGAGATCCTTCTCTTCATGAGCCACATCAAACGAGCGCGTCCTAAGCTAAGGCGTCTCAAGGGAAAAGCCCTCCCGGTCATGATCCAGGACCTCGAGCAGGGAATCCTCACCCCGGGCCTGGAGGCATTTCTCCCCCTCTTCTATGAAAAACCCGCAACCTTATTCGATTACCTGCCAAGGGATTATATCCTGGTGAGTCCGGACCAGTATGCGCTTGCAGACGCTTGGGAGCAGGTCCATGCGCAGTA
>CAYGXB010000450.1:0-2634 GCA_964353605.1 uncultured Bacteriovoracaceae bacterium | reverse complement strand
CTGCTCTTCACCGTGGACGAGGAAACGGGGCTCACCGGGGCCGGCATGATGGAAGCGGGCTTTTTCTCCGGCAGGATCCTCATCAACCTCGATTCCGAGGAGGACGGGACCTTGACTGTAGGCTGCGCCGGCGGAAAGGATACCGACCTCACCCTTGACATCCCGTATGGGAATGTACCCAAAAGCCATATCCCGACTTTGATCCAGGTGAAAGGCTTGCGGGGCGGTCATTCCGGGACCGATATCCACGAGAGGAGAGGGAACGCCATAAAACTGCTCACGCGTTTTCTCCTCAACGCGCCGGTCGATTGCCTGCTTGCCTCCATGAGCGGGGGGAGCAAGCACAACGCCATCCCGCGCGAGGCCGAGGCCGTCGTGTTCGTCGATCCGCAGGACATACCCCGCCTGGAATCGTCGGCATCGCAATACCATGCTGTCTTTGATCAGGAGCTCGCAGAAAGCGGCGACCATGCCCAACTTTCCGTCCATACAATAACGGACGCAGGCAGAAAGGCGATTTCGCAGCAGAGGAGCAAACAGATGCTCGACATCCTCAATGCCCTGCCGCACGGGGTGATCAGCATCGATCTCCAGCAGGGCATGGTGGTGACCTCCACCAACCTCGCCATATGCAGGATCAAGGATGGCAATTTGAGGATATCAACCAACCAGCGGAGCATCTATCCCACGGCCGTCAAGGCCGTCTCCGATCAGGTGGCCTCGATCGGGAGGATCGCAGAAGCGCATGTCATCCACGGACACGCATACCCGGCCTGGATACCGGACTTTGCTTCCCCTGTGCTCGGGGTCGCCAAAGGCGCCTACAAGACCCTGTTCGGCGCAGAGCCGCGGGTAAAGGTCGTCCATGCAGGCCTGGAATGCGGCGTGATCGGGGACAAGAACCCGGGCATCGACATGCTCTCCATCGGTCCGACGATCGAGCAGGCCCATTCACCTTCAGAAAGGATGAACATCGCAAGCGTTCAAAGGTTTTACCAATTCCTCCTCCGCATCCTAGAAGACCTCGCCGGGGCATAAGGCATACAGGTAGCCAGTAACGCCTCGCGAAGACAACCTACCACTGGTTCCAGTTGTGATCGAGCTTGCCCACCCCCTGGATCTCCACGCGCTCTCCCTCAACCAGGGCCATGCCCTGCACTTCCGGGAGCTGCTCGGAGTAGTCTACATCGATGTATGCCAGGAGCGGCGGGATCCGCAGGCGGGTGTGATTGCCGGAGATGGGCTGGATATGGAGCCTTCGTCGCGCATGCATCAACCCGTTCTCCCTAGATCCAGTGCAGGATGCCCCCAAAAACCACGAGCATGAGGGCATTGAGGCAGAAGAGCGACCCGATGACTATCTTCTGGACCTTCGGCTGCCAGTCGTAAGAGTACATCGAGACCCCGAAGAAGGGGATGTAGACGGTAACAAACACCGGAAAGGCGCCCCACCAGGGATACACCCACACGAAGGCGGGCGTCTTCGCCAGAAAGATCTCGAAGATCGAAAAGAAGGCGGCATTGCAGAGCGCAAGCAACAGCCGGTTGTTGATGCCGAGGATCTTCAGCTTCGGGTCCTCAGGCAGGATCTTGCTGAAGACGAGGCCGGCCACCGAGAACATCAGGCTGAGTTCGACCCCCACGCCAATGAGCAGCAGGAAGGCTGTTCCCGTAGGCACTGTCCAGAGCGCGTGACCGGAGAAGTGCTGGATGAGCGCATTGACGATCTCGGCCAGCCAGTGCACCATGTACAGGGAAAGCCCTGCCGCGATGCCCTTCCAGTTCTTTTGCGCGATCTCGTTGAAGTAGATATACACAACCATCGCCAGCAGGGCGATCACGTACCATTGAAAGTTGCTCCCATCCCGCAGGATGCTCAGGGCGGCCTGCGTCGCTTCCGGGTTATGCATAGTATCCCTCCTTCATCTTTTTTGCGCCTCGATATCGGCGATCATGCGCGCATGCATCTTGGCATCGATTGGGTAGAAGAAGATGATCATGACACCCACAAGGATGAACAGAAAGGGCACAACGGTCATGAGCATGTGTATCCCTTTAAGGGTGCCTGCCTGCTGGGCGACATTGGGGACATAGTGGATGAAATCGAGCCCGAATCCCGCCAGGACACCGGAGAACGCGGCCGAGAATTTGAAGGCGAAGTTGAAGAATCCGTAGAGGATGCCCTCCCGGCGGTGGCCGGTTTTCCACTCGGAAAATTCCACGGTATCGGGTATCATGGCCCAGGGACAGAGATAGCCCGTCGACATCCCGAGACCGCCCAAGACGAGCAGGGCCAGGATCACTTTGAGCTGGTTCTGCGGTACGGCCAGGAGACCCAGCATGGTGAGTCCGAGCAGGCTCATCCCGATCATGAAGGCAAATTTCTTGCTCGTTTTCTTGGAGACAAAGACCCAGAAGGGGATGGCCACCATGGCCGCGACGAAGAAACAGAGGAAGGCCACGGGGATCATGGATTCCGCATGCAGGTTATACTTGAAATAGTAATTGACCATCGCCGCGAGGATGTTGATGGCCACAAAGAGAATGATGCAGCCAATCGTGAGGAGGAGGAAAGGCCGATTGCCCATCACCAGCCGCAGATCCTCCTTGAGCGATTTCCTCTCTTCCGAGGGA
>CAYGXB010000449.1:0-2638 GCA_964353605.1 uncultured Bacteriovoracaceae bacterium | reverse complement strand
CGTCGAGCACCCACATCCTGGGTAAAACATCAGGAAAGGATGTTTTTCAGGATAAGGCCACCCTCGTGAAGGCCCTGGGGCTTGAAGGAGCGAAGGCCTGGGCCGCGGATGAGACGGGCAAGGCTGTATCGGCCATTGCGGGGATACCGCTGGGAAGCGTCCTTATTGAATTCGCCCGAGATATGCTGAAGAGGATGAACTAGGGTATGAATGTTCTTTCGCGCATAGCTACGCCCGCTGACATAAAAAAGCTCAGTCTGTCCGAACTCACACAGCTTGCCGATGAGTTGAGGGAGTTCATCGTGAACAGCGTCAGCGAGACAGGGGGACACTTGGCCTCCAGCCTCGGCGCCGTGGAACTAACCCTTGCCCTGCACTATGTTTTCAATACTCCTGAAGACAAGATCCTCTGGGATGTAGGCCACCAGACCTATGTGCACAAGATCGTCACCGGGAGGAAGGAGAGTTTCCCCACATTACGGCAGACGGGTGGCATAAGTCCTTTTATAAACCCGTGCGAGAGTCCTTATGACGCCTTTGTATCCGGTCATGCAGGCAATGCCATATCCGCAGCCTGCGGCATATGCGAGGCATTCGAAAAGAGCGGGAACCCGGCCAAGGTGATCGCCGTGATCGGCGACGGCTCGCTTTCCAACGGGTTGACCTTCGAGGGCTTGAACTTCGTGGGCATGCGGAAGGAGAATGTGATCGTCGTTCTCAACGATAACAAGATGTTCATATCCTCCCAGGTCGGCGCGATTGCGGATTACCTGAGCAGACTCATGACCTCGCGTAAGGTGCGAAACGTTAAGGAGGAGATCAAATCGACCTTGCGACACATGCCCTACATCGGGGAGAGTCTGTACCGAGTCGTTAAGCATATCGAGACCAATCTCAAAGAGATGGTCTCATCCGGAGGCACATTGTTCGAGGAAATGGGTTTCCGTTACGTCGGTCCCATCGACGGCCATAACATCGCCCACATCATCGAGGGCCTTGAGAACATCTCGAGGATGCAGGGTCCTATCTTCTTCCATATAATAACCGAAAAGGGCCATGGGTATATGCCTGCCGCCATGGATCCAGAGCACTTCCATGGTGTCGGCAAGTTCCATAAGCTCAACGGCGAAGCGAAGACGAAGAGCAAGGCCCTTGTCTACTCCGATGTCTTCGGACATACCCTGCTGGAATTGGCCAGAAAAGACAGCCGTATCGTCGCCATTACCGCGGCCATGGCTATCGGTACGGGCCTGGAACCGTTTGCCCAGGCGTTTCCGGAGCGATTTTTTGATGTAGGGATAGCGGAAAGTCATGCGGTGACCATGGCGGCCGGGATGGCAGCCTATGGTCTCAAACCTGTCGTAGCCATATACTCGACCTTCCTCCAGCGGAGCTATGACGAGATCATCCATGATGTCGCCCTCCAGAAGGTGCCGGTGATCTTCGCCATTGATCGGGCGGGCCTGGTGGGACCGGACGGTCCAACCCATCACGGGAGCTTTGATATCGCCTATCTGAGGAACATCCCCCTCATGACCGTACTTATCCCCAGGGATCAGCTCATGCTGAAAGCGATGCTCGAGGAGTCTCTCGCCTTAAACGGACCGGTAGCTATCCGGTATCCAAGGGATACGGTAATAGAGTCGCCGCTTCCCTTTCAAGGGTTCGAGGTGGGGAAGGCGGAGGTACTAAGAGCCGGATCAAGGGCGGTGGTCTTCTGCGTCGGCCCCCTCTGCTACACCTCCCTGAAGGCGGTCAAGGAAATTGCGGACATCGCCGTAGTGGACCTGAGATGCGCCAAACCGCTCGATTCCGACAGGATAAGGGATATGGTCAAGACATGCTCCGGTCGTTTCATCGTAGTCGAGGACGGTGTCGTTCAGGGTGGAGTCGGATCAGCTATCTTGGAGATCCTTCCCAATCTTGGCATCCCCCTGAAGTTTAGACTCATGGGTATCCCGGACCGGTTTGTCGAGCATGGGGGTTCCGAGCAGTTGCGAGAAAGACTCGATTTGGACGTGAAAGGCATCGCACGGGCAATATATGAGATTTTATGAAGGTGAGGCTGGATAGGCTCTTGATGGAGAGAGGGCTTGCCGAGACGATGTCGAAGGCGCTCGGTCTCGTCCTCTCAGGCAGCGTCATGGTCAATGGAAAGGTAATCACCAAGGTAGGTACCGAGGTCCTCGATGATGCCGAAATCCTCCTCAAGGAAGATATTCCCTATGTGAGCAGGGCGGGATTGAAACTGGAGGCCGCGCTGGAAGCGTTCCACGTGGATATCCAGGGCAAGGTTGCCATCGATATCGGTGCTTCCACGGGAGGCTTTACCGATGCGATGCTCCAGAATGGTGCAAAGAGGGTTTATGCCGTGGATGTGGGGCATGGTCAGCTCCATTACAAACTGCGGAAAGACAGCCGGGTCGTTAACATCGAAGGCGTCAATGCCAGGACCCTCGATCCCAGCTTCATCCCAGAGCCCTGCGATATCGCCACCTTTGATGTTTCGTTCATATCCTTGAGGCTCGTAGTACCGCCCGTCCTCAAGGTCCTCAAAAGACAAGGGGAGATCATCGCCCTTGTGAAGCCGCAGTTCGAGGCTGGCAAAAAAGATGTGGCACGCGGCGAGGGCGTGATC
>CAYGXB010000448.1:0-2653 GCA_964353605.1 uncultured Bacteriovoracaceae bacterium | reverse complement strand
AGAGAAGCCGAGAAGGGCATTTCGCTCGGCTACCTTCGCCCTTGTCTCATCGATTTGGCGATCGCGTATGCGCTCTCCGGGCAAACCGAAAAGGCGCGAGATACTCTATCGAAGTTCTTCGAGGTGATCGGCGACAGCTACTTTCCACCCCTTGGTGTAGCCGCGGTATATTGCGCCCTCGGCGATAGCGAGCGGGTATTCGAATATCTCGATAAAGCGTACCGCGAACGGGCGACCAGCCTGGTCACGCCCGGGTGGGCGCCTCCCTGGTGTGATTTCATCAAGTCGGATCCCCGGTATCACGATCTCATGAGAAGGATCGGAGTCGAAATATGATCGGCGAGAGAATGATGACGAACGAGCTCGTTGTCTTTCTTTGGGAGGAGCCATGATCGGTCAGACGATCTCTCACTACAAGATCCTCTCCAAGCTCGGTGAGGGTGGGATGGGCGTGGCGTAGTGTCCGAAAATAGGACCGAGGCCGCCCATCTCAAGCAGCCCTCCGATAATAGTACTTGAGTAGCCCGCCGAGTCGCTCCGTGACCTCGATACTCCCCTCGCATTGAAGAGCCGCCCCACTGATCAGCACGTTCCCGATGCCCTGATGACTGCGCTCATCGTGATAGTGAGCCGCGTACTCGGCGATGGCTCGGACGATAGATTCTCGCCCCAGGAAGATCATCTGATCGAGACACTCGGACTTGATCGTCCTCACGAAGCGTTCCGCATACGCGTTCATGTTCGGCGCCTGGTAGGCGGTAAGCAGAATCTCGACGCCGGAACCCCGAACGATCGACTTGAACCGTGGGGAGAAGATCGCATCTCTATCAATGACCAGGAAGCGCTTCCCCGTCAGGAAGCCCTCCTCGCAGTCCGTCAGATTCCGGGCAGTCTGTTCCATCCAGGCCGAAGTCGGGCTCGTCGCCGCCAGAGTTGCCGGGAGAGGTGTGGATCAACAAGCCGGATCAGGCCGTGAAAGCAGCCTGATCTTGAACAAACACTGTCTCACTTTCATTGACACATTCCGTTATGCGTTCGTTGTGTTACATGCAATGTCTCAGGTGATCATGCAATTAATGGGTAGATTGAACTTTGATAAATCTATAAATGAACTCGACCCCTTTGTAGAATTCTTTTACTCCAAGTCGTTCATCTTTCCCGTGAGCGCGAACATCATCCATATCCACAAACATTCCTGTGATACCATAAACGGGTATACCCGCCGCGCGAAGAAACTTACCATCGGAGGCACCACTGGACATGTATGGCGCGACAATAACGCCAGGCCACATTGAAGCCGTAAGTTGATCAAGATCATCCAGAACATCTTTACGGAGCGACGAACGGGGGCTCAGAGTTGAAGCATTTGTGCAGGTAATCGTGACCAGTGTATCAGCAACCACAGCCTTGAGTACAGCCAGAACATTTTCGGGACTTTCGTCGGGAAGCATACGACAATTAATATTCGCTTGAGCGGACTGTGGCAGGGCATTTTCAGCATGGCCACCACTCAACATTGTGGCAACAAAGGTAGTGCGCATTTTCGAGTTGTAAAACGGGGAAGCTTTCGCAAGTCGGTTTGCTGCAGCAGTATCTAACGGCACCCTGGCCATTGCAAGCATATCGGCTTTAGTCTGTCCGGTTTCCTGGAGCGCACTTCGCTCAAAGAACATTCGTGTTGTTTCATTAAGATTGATCGGAAAGTCAAACTTGGCGAGACGTGTAAGAGCCTCTGCAAGCCGGTAGATCGCGTTTTCCTTAACCGGAACAGCGCTATGACCACCTTTATTATGAACTTCCAGCTTATAATCAATGCAGATTTTCTCACTAGTCTGGATTGTCATTACGATTTCCTTGCCGTTTTTAATATTACCTCCTCCACCGTCTGGATTGATGCAATACTCCGCATCAATGAGGTCGCGGTGATTGGCAAGAAGCCATTGAACACCGTTGGCATCACCGTTCTCTTCGTCTTCGGTGAGAGCGACAATAATGTCGCGGAGAGGGACGAACCCTTCCTGTTTCAGACGAATGAGACTTGCGATAAGACTTGCGTCGTCGCCCTTCATATCTATCGCACCTCGCCCGTAAAAATATCCATCGCTTTCGACAAATTTAAAGGGATCGAAAGACCAATCTTGCCGGAGTGCTTCAACAACATCGAGGTGTCCTATTAACAGGATTGGCAGTAGTGTGCCCTTGCCGCGGTAACGCACAACAAGGTTCATATGTTGCGGTTGGGGTCCCAGTATTCTGACATCGTTTTCCGCAAAACCCGCTGCTCTCAACCGTACAGCCATTGCCTCGGCAGCTTTTGTACTACCGACGTTCAACGTTGTGTTGATTTCAATCAGCTCCTGAAATAACTCACGGGCCAATCTCTGATGTGCAATGATAGATTGGGATCCTTCGGATGTTTGAGTATGAACCACTACTGAAGGTATGATTAACGCGATAATAAACGACCATGTGGCAAACGATTTCATTTCAATTGTTCTCCGAGATTAAATTTTACAACACAATGATGCATAACTTCTGGCGGCAACACGCAACGCCGAGCACGCGGGCACGGTAAGCCACGGCGCGGACCAGGGCAAGACCGGTGCCGGGGCATGGGCAAGGGGAAGTTGTTATTGATAAGCGGTTTTCGCCG
>CAYGXB010000447.1:0-2657 GCA_964353605.1 uncultured Bacteriovoracaceae bacterium | reverse complement strand
CATATAGGCTCAAGATCGTTGATCCGCAGAATGAAGGGTAAAACTAAACAAACAGGGAAAAATTCCCATAGGATTTTTGTCAAGCAAAAAAGCCTTAAGTAACGTATCGTGATAATTGAAAGCTGTAGAATGCATATACGCGTGCCAAGAGTTCATCCCAAGATGAGGCAGTCACCTCTATCAATCTCTCTTTGAGATCATAATTTTTCTGGTCGCAATGAAGCCCTCATCAATCGCAGTTATGTGTATCAGGCTATTGATACGAGTCCTTAGAGTATCACGACGATTCGTGCGCATTTCCCCCGAATCGTTGTCTATGGCCTATTTTACCATCGTAATAAATTTATAATGTGAAGAACGTCCCCTTTCGGACCCGCTATCTGAACCCTCCGATGGCTGAGGTCGATATGGCTTTGAAAACGCATGGATTGCCTGCGCGGCTAGCCAAAGGGTTGGAGAATCAGTAGAGTATGCCCTTGTAGAGCAGGCGGCTAGCCTTGTCGGGATCATCCTGGACGACGCACCTGTCGTTGAAGATCATGGTGGCGCGACGCTGGGTGTCATAAACCGGCCATACCTGCATCCCCGTACTGTTCGGACTACCTGTGCGTATAAATGCGATCCAGGCATTCATCATGGTATCCGAGAGTTCCATGGGCGGGTCCGAACCGACAATCTGGTAGCGTGTTGGAGAATCGAAGGTCCGGAACACGAACGGCAGTTCGATGGCGTGACAGGCGCCCAGATCGTCCGACACCTTGGACTTCCAGTCAAAACGATACATCCAGACTGGGGCATGTCTGCTCTGCAGGTCGGAAACCTGGATATGGGGAATTCTGAACATCATATCGTTGGCCAGGGCGAAGGTGACCCCACCAAAGCCGGGGTTTGGCAAGACCTTGTGGTAGTGGTCGATGACCGTGTCAAGCTTATCGCCGAGCTTGGCCTTGATGTCCGGTGCAAAAGAAAGCAGAATCCTGGTAGGGACATATTTGAGGGACGGGAAATAGAGCAGCCAGTAGCGGTACTCGTCGTAATTAGTGCCGTTTAGGAGCGGGATTCCCGCGGCGGAACCTCCCTCGAACGCCTTGACCGGGTTGGCCGGGATGATGATGTCATCCATGACGGGTGCGAACACCAGGTCTGATTCAAAACCGGCATCCTCCAGTAATTGCTCCTCGATCTCGACGATCCTGGACGCGGATAGTGCCCGCAATCCATTGCCATCCTTCACGCCGGCCAGTTCCATGAAGCGTTGCGTGTACCTCGCAGCTTGTACTCTGGTCCGCGAGAGATTTATCGTCCCGCTCTCGGCGATGGCCTTGTGAAAAAGCCCCCTCGCCCGGGGCGAGATCATGAGGAACATGACGCTGACGCTGCCCGCCGATTCCCCCATGATGGTAATGTTATCGGGGTCACCGCCGAATTGGGCAATGTTGTTCTTGATCCAGGTCAGGCCTGCGATCTGATCCTGCAGGGCGAGGTTGCCCGACCCTGCAAACTCCTGGCCGAAGTCATCGAGAGCGAGAAAACCAAGCGCCGCAACACGGTAATTGACACTCGCCACGACGATGTCGCCTCGTTTGGCTAAATGCGCCCCATTATAGAGCGGATCGCCGGTGCCCCCCTCAACAAATCCTCCACCATGGATGTAAACCATGACCGGCCGTTTCTGGGCATCGATGCCAGGCGTCCAGATATTGAGGCTTAGGCAGTCTTCGTCCTGGTAGAGCAGCGATGAAGGTTCAAACTCATCCAGGCTCTGCGGGCATGTCGGGCCGAATCGATAGGCCGGCCGCACATACCCCCATTTTGCTACCGGTTGCGGTGGGGCAAAACGCAGCTTGCCAACCGGTGGTTCGGCATAGGGGATTCCCAGAAAAACATCCAACCCGTTTTCAGCCTGGAATCCCGCCACCTGTCCATGCGTGGTTTGAACTACCACAAACCTGCGGGTCCTGTCGGGCTGCGGGTTAAATGGCACGGCTTTGTGTGCGCAGGAGGTCAACAGTACGAGTAACATAGCCATGATAACCATCGGTCTAATATGCTTCATAGGAACCTCATCAAAACTATGTACGATTATAGATAACGTATATATAGCATGATAATGATCTCTCATCAAGTGGATCTCGGACCCCAAATCCACCGCCTACTTTGCCTAGACCCCCGATGACCGTAAAAAGGGTAACTGGGGTCAGGTCATGTTTCTTGCATAATCCCCCCAGCTATTTAAGTATAATGTGGACGTCTCAGAAAACGGAAAATAACGCACACTAAGGCCGATCTCCATACCGTGCCAAAAGCTTCATCCCAAGATGAGGCCGTCACCTCTATCGATCTCTCTTGGAGATTATAACTTTTCTGGTCGCAAGAAAGCCCTCATCCCTCGCAGTTATGTGTAATCAGGCTATTGATACGAGTTCTTAGAGTATCACGACGATTCGTGCGCATTTCCCCCGAATCGTTGTCTATGGCCTATTTTACCATCGTAATAAATTTATAATGTGAAGAACGTCCCCTTTCGGACCCGCTGCTACGCCTATTATCGGAGTTGCCCTTGGCTCGTTTTACCTTTTTACAGAAAATACAGGACATGGCCGATGATCATGAAACTTGTGAAAGGATGAGATATTGTCAGCCCAATGAGAGGAAGC
>CAYGXB010000446.1:0-2660 GCA_964353605.1 uncultured Bacteriovoracaceae bacterium | reverse complement strand
CGTGTGATGAGCACCTTGTCCCCTTGCCTGATCAGGCCTTTGTTACGGAGAAAAGCCAGGATGTCCTCATCTGCATCTATCGCTTGCTGTACAAAGGGATAGACTCCGTAGGAAAGGGCAAGGAAATTACGGATCGCCTCATCGGGAGAGAAGGAGAGAATCCAGGCGTTTCCTTTGTAGCGGGAGATCCTCCGCGGTGTTCCTCCGCTCACCGTGGGGGCGAGCACATAACGAACGTTCAAGGTCCTGAGGGCCTCCACGACATCGAGCGAGATCACGTCCTCGGTCATTGCCCCCTTCCGGGCGATGGACCTTCGGATGGATTCGCTCACGAGCGCGCCGGACTCCAAGGAGCTCCGCTCTCTCTCCGTCACGCGAGCGATCCGTGCCATCATCCCCACCGCATCGACTGGATACTTGCCGATGGCCGTCTCTTCAGAGAGCATGAGCGCATCCGTCCCGTCCAGGATGGCATTCGCTACGTCCGTCACCTCGGCCCGCGTGGGACGGATGTTCTCTGTCATGGATTCAAGCATCTGGGTCGCGGTGATGACCGGTTTCCCGGCGAGGTTGGCCTTGAAGATGAGCTGCTTCTGCACCACGGGCACCTGCTCGATGGGGATCTCCACTCCCAGATCACCACGGGCGATCATGATCCCGTCCGCGACCTGGAGGATGGCATCGATATGCTCGATCGCCTCGCTGCGTTCGATCTTGGCCACGACATGGATATCCTTCCCCAGGCTTTCCGCAAAGGCCTTGACCTTCCTGATGTCATCGGCGTCCTTGGCGAAGGAGACGCTAAAGGCGTCCACCCCCTCTTCGAGACCGAACTTCACGAGCGCGAGGTCCCGTTCGGTCACCGGGTCAACGGTAAGCCTGGCACCAGGCAGGTTCAACCCCTTGTGAGACAGGAGCTGCCCACCGATAACGACCCTGCATGACACATCATCGCCCTTCACCCCAACCACTTTGAGCTGGATGAATCCGTCGTTGAGATAGATGGTGCCGCCTTTGGATACGCTCCGGGGAAACTCCCGGTATTGTACGGGAATGTATTTGGCGGTTCCCAGGCTTTCCTTCGTGGTGAGTACAACCTTTCCTCCCTTCACCAGGGTGATGGAGCCATCCGTAAGTTTGCCGATCCGGATCTTGGGCCCGGGGAGGTCGGCCAGAACAGCCACCACGGCTCCCAGTTCATGAGAGAGGGAGCGGATCGTCTGGATATCGCTCCTGTGCTGCTCGAGGGTTCCATGGCTAAAATTCAGCCGGGCCACATTCATACCGGTACGCATCATCCGCCTGAGCACCGGACGCTGGCGGGAGGAGGGGCCAATAGTGCACACAATCTTGGTCTTGTGCAGAGGAAGCCGAATGGCCATGCCGCAACCATATAGAGCACCAGCTTTATTTGTCAACGGGAAAACAGGGTATTATGTAATGCTCCCGTCAGAAGCGATTGTGTGTATAGGGAATCAAATGGCCACCGCCCATCGCTGCAGGATTATAAAAAAGTGTGCAGCTCGCCCTTTATTTTTTTGACTGGCCCCATACAATGCAATCTCCGCTAGGGAAGAACTGCACTTGAAGAATGGCATCATTATAAAGATCGAGGCAAGACCGTGACCCTATCCGGGGACCTCTACTTGGTGCGGATCGAGATCACGTATGCCGCACCGCTCGGCGAGGAGGATGTTGAGTTGCTTTCGTATTGCGGTGAGCATATCGTGAAGTCGCGCTGCATCAAGCGGCCAGCTGTTCATCTGAGCCGCATCGAGGAGATCAAGCACGTGCTGAAGAAGTCTTTCCTGCGCACTATGATCCCCTGCATGGAGCATCCCAAGCTCCTGCGTAGGTTGAAGGAAAGGACACTTCAGGCATACCGAGAAAAACAGGAAAAGGAGAGGAAGATGCTTGAGATAGGCCTCGAACCGGAACAATAGGGTCACTTATCCCAAGCCATCCAAGACAATTTCGTTATCTTCCGTCCATCAAAAGTTTTCGGGGAGAAGTGGGAGGAGAGCCTCCTTTAAAAAAAAGACCCCTCGCTCCGTCCTCAAGTTAACGAGAGGAGAACCTCGATGAGGCATTCGGGGTCGATGTGGGGAAAGGCGCCGTGGGTGACGAGCTTGGTGTCGATGATCTCCACGCCAAGCGCATGGATTTTCTCGGGATCGATGGCATAGGGATAGCGGGCGTTCTGGGTGTCGATGATGACGTAGTTAAGGAGCTCTTCGTTCCTGAGCTCGGTCTTGTCCTTCTTCAGACATGAAAGAAGGGTTGCAACCGCTTTGGAGAGATCCATACCGGTCTGTTCTGGGTCCGGTCCGGTATTGGGGATGTACACCTTGGGGCAGATGTTGGCGGCCACGGCCTCCTCGACCCCGTGAGGGATGAGGTTGGCGACGATGCTGGAGTAGAAGCTGCCCATAGGGTAGCAGATGAGATCTGCCTCCTGGATGAGCGACTTGACGTCATCGTTGATCATGGCCGCTACCGGCTTCGGGTCCATCTGGTTCTTGGTGAGGAACACACGCTTGATGGGGCAGGTGATCTGGGGAACCTCCTTGCCCGTGATCAGGTGCTGTCCCACCAGGAGAGTACCATCCTCCAGTTCGGCGGCGAGGTGGAGGAGGTCGCTCAAGAGCGGTTTCACAGTC
>CAYGXB010000445.1:0-2674 GCA_964353605.1 uncultured Bacteriovoracaceae bacterium | reverse complement strand
ATTGACTAGCTGGAGGCGGCGATGTATACTGGGGTTTCCTGCCGCAAAGGCTGGGTATTCGCGCGAGGAGATCGGGGTATGGCATTCGACAATCTGTTGGCTACGCGGACAGAGAAGATGGGCGCCAACGTGATCCGCGAGATCCTCAAGGTGGTCTCCCAGCCGGGCATGATCTCGCTAGCCGGCGGCATCCCCGCCCCGGAGAGCTTCCCCCTGGAGATCATCGGCGAGCTCACCGGCCGCGTGGTCGCGAGGTACGCCTCGCAGGCCTTCCAGTACGACCTCACCGAGGGTTTCATCCCCCTGCGCGAGGCCCTCTCCGGCTATCTCTTGCAGAAAGGCATCCATGCAGGAGTGGATGAGACCATCATCGGCAGCGGCTCGCAAGGCTTCCTCGATGCCCTGGGCAAGGTCCTCATCTCGCCCGGTGATCGGGTCGCAGTCGAGGCACCTACCTACCTGGGCGCCATCCAGGCCTTCAATCCCTATGAACCGGAGTATGTCAGGATGGACACCGACGACGACGGCCTGATCCCGGAATCGCTCGAAGAGGTTCTCAAGCACCATACGATCAAGCTCATCTACCTCGTGCCGACCTTCCAGAACCCCACCGGCCGGACCATCACCTGCGCGCGCCGCAAGCTAATCGCCGATATCATCCAGCGCCACAACGCGCTGCTTATCGAGGATGATCCCTACAGCATGCTGCGCTATCGCGGCCAGGCTCTTCCCCCCATCAAGACCTTAGCGCCCGAAAATGTCGTATATATCAGCACCCTCTCCAAGATCTTCGCCCCTGGACTGCGCATCGGTTTCTGTGCTGCACCTGCGTTGATCAGGCGCTGGCTTGTGCTCGTCAAACAAGGCGTTGACCTCCATACGAGCACCTTCAACCAGGCTCTGGCCGCCGAATACATCTCTGCAGGCTACCTCGAACGACACCTGCCCAAGATTATCAACCTCTATCGGCCCAAACAGGAAGCCATGCTCAATGCCCTTGAGAAGTACTTCCCTCCAGGCTTCCACTGGTCGAAACCCGAGGGCGGCATGTTCCTCTGGGTAGAAGGGGAACTCGACATGGAAGCCGTTTACTGGAAAGCCATCGAGCGCAAGGTGGCCTTCGTCCCCGGCAAGTTCTTCTTTACTGACAAAAACGAAGGCACAGGCACCATGCGCCTCAACTACACCATGTCCGACGAAGCCACGATCGATAGGGCTGTCCGAATTCTTGCCGAGGTCATTAAGGAAAATCTCACAGCATAAGAAGCTCATACCCCCCATCTCCCCGTAGTCTTCAGGGCGCTATACATCCAAGGAGCAGATCCTTGGCCCTCCTTTAGACCAAAGGGGGTTGGGGGAGGAAGGAGCTTTTTAATCCGAGAGGGATTTTTTTATTTCAGGGCGGAGGATATAGCAAATCTGACACCCCTGTTCTGCATGGTGGTCAGCGCATAGACAATGCTGTTCTCTGGGGAGCCGACGGGCAGAGAGAGGTCGGCGAGGACGAACACCTCGTACCCCAAGGCGATGCCGTCCGCGGAAGTGAAGAACACGCAGTAGTCCAGCGCAAGACCACAGACGAAGATCCGCTGGATACCCTTCGATTTGAGGTAGCCGTCCAGGCCGGTGGTCGTCTTTTTATCGTTCTCCAGGAAGCCCGAATAGCTGTCCATGCTTTTATGATAGCCCTTGCGAATGACGGCCTGGGCGAGATCGGTCATGATATCTAAATGAAAATCCGCACCCTGTGTGTTCTGGATGCAGTGGTCGGGCCAGAGGACTGGTCCGATGCCGGGGGCTTCGATCGGGTCAAAGGGCAGCTTGCCCTCATGGGCGCTGGCAAAGGAATCATGCAAAATGGGATGCCAGTCCTGGGTCATGACGACGCAGAGATCCTTATGGTTGAAGAGCTGCATGGCGGAGTTTACCCCGCTTATGATGGTATCACCCTTCTCCACCTGAAGCGTCCCGCCGGGCATGAAGTCATTCTGCATGTCTACCACGATCAGGGCGTCGCCCGAACTCAACACAACGGAATCAATCTGGTCAATGTCTTCAAGCCTCATTTTCCCCTCATTGATAACGTTTGCCTCTCATCACATTCTATCGCATAGTCTCAGATCATATAATGCACTCAGGTCCTGTTCTTCTAGGAGCCGGTTTGTTCCATATAGGCTTCGATGACAACGACCGAGTTATCGCAACCCCCCAGCAGGCTTGGCAGATATTTATCGGCCTTCCAGTCGTTTTCCCAGGTGGCCTCGTTGATCAGGTACCGGAATTGATATTCCTTGCCGCACCGGAGTTCGACATGCACGGTGAACGACCCGTCTTCGAGCTTCTTCATGGGTGTAGCATAGATGTTCCAGTTATTAAATTCACCGACGAGGTGGACATGGCGTGCATTGAAAGCAGCCTCTTTGTGAAGACAGAACGTCACACGGCAGAGCGGTTTATCCTTGTAATAATGCTTCCGTATACTCATGGCAATTCCTCCCCTCTCCTGCGATTCTGTGCCACAGCACCTGTTCGGGGGTTCATGGATCTCCCCCATGTTCCTCCAACCTCTCACGTATGAATCCAAAGGTTTTGTTATGCTACCTCGGCATTTTTTTCATATTATATAATAATGTTAAAAGCTCATCTATCAAGTAATTGCCCTCCTGCATGGTTG
>CAYGXB010000444.1:0-2686 GCA_964353605.1 uncultured Bacteriovoracaceae bacterium | reverse complement strand
CCGCCGTCCTGCCCCATACGAGATCATACACCGCCACCATGCCCTTCCTCTAAAGAACGCTTCCGTGTGAAAAACCATGTAAAGATGTATGGAATGCTTAAACTCCGGGGGCATGATAACGCGCCCCTCCAGGATTGCTCATTGACATGACCGGATTCTTATGGGTTTATGGGCCCATGGAATTATGGAAATACCCGTATGCATGGCTTGGCGCCGCCTTTATCAGGTCCTATTTCAAGATCATGCGCTACGAGAGCTTCGGCCGGGAGGTCGAGACCGAGCTTCTCTCCCAGAGAAAAGATGTCCTCTATGCCGGCTGGCATCGGGGCTTCCTCTATTATGCGTACCATTACCGTGACCGCCAGGGTGCAGGCATCATATCGAAATCCATGGACGGCGAGCTCATCGCGCTGGTCGGTCAGCGCCTCGGTATCCACCCGGTCCGGGGGTCGTCTACGCGCGGAGGACCGGAGGCCCTGCGCGATATCGTGGACTATATCCAGGCAGGCCACATCGGCGGCTTCACCCCGGACGGACCTCTCGGCCCGCCCTATGTCTCGAAGCCGGGGATCATCCAGCTTGCTGTGAGGACCGGCTCACCGCTCTTGGCCTTTTGCTGGGATGCCCACCCAAGCTGGGAGTTCAACTCCTGGGATAGGACCATCCTGCCCCTGCCCTTCGCCCGCATCGTCATCCTCTATGACCGGAAGCCGATGTATGTGCCCAGCGGACTCTCAAACGATGCGTATGAAGCCCTCCGCATCGAGTTCGACCGGCGCATGAACCACCTCGCCTACCAGGCACGATACTATGTCAAGAATAAGCTCAAGGGCATTGACCCGCGCGACATCGTCGTCCCGGACAACTACCTCGATTACCTGCCGCGGAGAAAATCGAAAAGAAAAAGGTAGTCAGGAATCAGGAATCAAAGAAAGAATCGTGAAGGCTGCCATCCCTTGGCAATCACAAACTGTCAGAATCGGGTTCATTTTCCATCTCCCTCCGGTTGAACGCATTCATGGCCTTATCCGCCCCGGACTTCAGGCATACTTGCACCGCATCGGCCGCCCGCGCGATCTCCTCGGCGAGTTCTTCCATCTCCTCTTCCCGGAACCGTTCGAGCACATAATCGCTCGGGTCCATGTCCGCTATTGGCCTGCCGATCCCGCACCGGACCCTCACAAAGCCGTCATCGCCGAGTTCGGAAATGATGGAAACGAGTCCCTTGTGGCCCCCGGAACCGCCCCTTACCTTCACCCGCACCTGGCCGAAGGGGAGGTCCATGTCGTCATGAATCACGATAAGGTCGGAAGGCCGTAGCGACAATGTATGAAACGGCAGCCCGCTCAGGTTCATGTAGGTCATGGGTTTGGCGAGCATCACCGCTACCCCGTCGATCTCGCCCCTCCCGGAAACGATGCCCGATGCCCTTTTCTTCAAGGATATGCTGTATTCCTGGGCAAGGAGATCCGCCACCATGAAACCGATGTTGTGCCGCGTGAGGAGATACTTGTTCCCAGGGTTTCCCAAGCCATACACCAGCTTCATACGAGCACCATAACCCGTTTTCCCCCTGGCATGTCAAGAGAGAAGGTAGTGCACAAGCCCTCCCCTATCTTGGCGACAACCAGCAACGATCTGATTCCCTGGCTCGTTCCGATGACGCGGCGTCTTCGACAAAGCTCAGCCGCGAGGCCGCAGGGCCTCTTCGGCTGAAGCGACCTGTTAGGGGCTCTATGTATGCCTACCTCTTCTCCATAAAAGCATAGATGGCAAGATGGGGAGCGTGCTTCCCCCTGATCTCGATTGTCCTTAAATCTTGTAGGTGAAAATGCGGTTCGAAAAGGACCCTCAGTTCATCTTCTGAGGAGAAATACAGAAGAGTGTGCAGCGGCGTTTCCCTGTATTTCCCTGACCCGCCAAACTGCGGGTCATTCTCGCTGAAGCAGAGCGACAGATAACGACCGCCCGGGTTCATTTTCCCCCACACATTCTGAACATACTTCTCTCTCTGTTCTGGAAAAAGGTGGTGCAGGAGCTCCCAGTCAAAAGCAAAGTCGAAAGTTCCCCTGACTTCCTTCAAATCGCCAAGGACGTCAGCTGCGACGAAACTGCACTTCACGCCTTTCTTGCTTGCATTTTCCTCGGCCATTCTTATGGCCGTGGGAGAGATATCGACTCCAATAACATCGAATCCGCTGCTTGCAAGATAGATGGCATAGTTGCCGGCGCCGCACCCAAAATCGACAGCCTTACAGGGCAGCACTCTTGCCCCCTCAACTAAGTCAACCAAGGCTTCCGGAGGATCTTCAAGATTCCAAGGAATCTGCGTCAAGGACATCGTCTTGTAGATCTCATCCATAGCAACGTGCTTCATGCGCTCCCCGTTGTCTGAGGAATTGGCCCCCCAACGCCGAGGTCAGCGGCGGCTGTAAGCCATCCTCTGGAATCGTATGGGAGGCTTTAAAATCCTTCAATCCACCATTACTACTAATTTTCTAGCATAACACCATCAATACAATAGGTTACCCAGCCATAAGTTTACGAAGTTCAGTCGCGTCAAAAACCAGACTAATCGCTTGAATCTTACCATCTTTAACCGTAAAGAACTCGGCTGTTCTAATCACACCGGCAGGGCTCATTGTGTCGCAATCATAGAGTAAAGCAGCTCCACTTTCAGAATAAA
>CAYGXB010000443.1:0-2693 GCA_964353605.1 uncultured Bacteriovoracaceae bacterium | reverse complement strand
AGGGGTACATGTACATCATGAGCGAAAAGTACGCTTCCGTGTGAAGAACCAAAAAAGGAGGATCATACTCGCCGAAATCTGTTGAAATATCTGCGCAAGGCGGCTTGAAGCGTATCGAGATAAATATACGTGACCGGGGTGATATAGAGGGTCACTATCTGTGAAAAGATGAGGCCTCCTACGACAGCGAGACCCAGCGGTTGCCGGGTTTCGCCCCCGGCACCCAATCCAAGTGCTATAGGCAGCGTCGCCATGAGGGCCGACATGGTCGTCATCATGATGGGCCGGAACCTAATGAGCGCCCCCTGAAAGATCGCTTCCTCAGGGTTCTTCCCTTCCTTCCTCTCCGCATCCAGGGCAAAATCAATCATCATGATGGCATTTTTCTTCACGATCCCGATGAGCATGATAACACCCACCAGGGCGTACAGGTTGAGATCGATGCGGAAAATCAGGAGGGTCAAGAGAGCGCCGATCCCGGCGGAGGGCAATCCCGAAAGGATCGTTATGGGATGGATGAAGCTCTCGTAGAGGATGCCGAGCACGACATAGATAACCAGTATGGCCACCAGGATCAGGATACCGAGCCCCACCATGGATGACTCGAAGGCCCGCGCTGTCCCCTGGAGGCTGCCGGTGATGGTATCTGGTAGGACCGTACCCGCAGTCTCTTCCACCTCATTGAGGGCATCACCCAACGCCTTGCCTGGCGCCAGGTTGAATGACAGGGTTACTGCGGGAAGCTGCCCCAGGTGGTTCACGGACAGAGGCCCCACGGTCCTTTCCTGGTTCACCACGGTATTGAGCGGGACCAGGCTGCCGTTTACAGACCGGATGTAAAGCAGTGAGAATGCCGATGGATCTGCCTGATACTGCTCCTGTAGTTCGAGGATGACCGCGTAGTCGTTGTTGGGGGCATAGATCGTGGACACCTGGCGGGAGGAGTACGCGCTCCCGAGGGTCTGCTCTATCTGAAGGACGCTGAGGCCCAGGGCGGAAGCCTTGTCCCGGTTGATGCTCAGCGATACCTGGGGATTCTTGAGCTGGAGATCGCTCGTCACATCCTGAAAGCCCGGCAGGTCCTTGAGCTTGGCCTCCAGCACAGGGGCATATCGGTAGAGCTCGCTGATATCCGGGCTCTGGAGGGCGTACTGGTACTGGCTCTTTGTCTGATACCCGCCTATGCGTATTGGCGGTGGGTTCTGCATATAGACCTGTATCCCGGGGATTGTGGCGAGCTTCGGCCTGAGCTCCTGGATAACCTCATCAGCACTTTTGCTGCGTTCGCTGCGCGGTTTCAGGCGGAGCATCATACTGCCCGTGTTGGAAGAGCTGCTGCCGCCTCCCCCGCCCACACGCGACATAACGACATCAACATTCGGATCTTTTTGCACAATCTGGGCAACTTTCTTCTGGTAAGCCACCATGGATTCAAACGATGTGCCCTGGGCCGTTTCCGTGGAGCAGGTGATCTGGCCCGTATCTCCGCTCGGCAGGAAGCCTTTGGGCATGATGACATAGAGATAGATGACCCCTACCAAGAAAAGGAGGGTGACCATGAGGGTCGTTCTCCGGTGATGCAGTACCCATTGGAGGCTTCTTTCATATCCGCTGCGCATTCCATGAAAAAACCGCTCGGATGCCTGATAGACCCGGCCGTGCTTCTCCTGGCCTGCGGGACGGAGCATGATGCTGCAGAGCATGGGAGTGAGGCTTAGCGACACGAACCCGGAGATGAGGACGGCAACCACGATGGTGACGGCAAACTCGTTCAGCAGTCTTCCGATAATCCCCCCCATGAAGAGGACCGGGATGAAGACGGCCACCAGGGACAGGGTCATGGAAATAATGGTGAAGCTTATCTCTCTGGACCCTTTGAAGGCTGCATCACGCGGGCTCTCGCCGTGCTCCATGTGCCGTACGATATTTTCCAGCATGACAATGGCATCGTCGACAACGAAACCCACGCACAGGGTCAGCGCCATGAGCGAAAGGTTGTCGAGGTTGAAGCCTGCAAGATACATCACTGCAAAGGCCCCCACAATGGACATGGGTAGCGCCAGGCTGGGGATGATGGTTGCGGAAAGGTTGCGCAGGAAGAGGAAGATGACTAGGACCACCAGGACCAGGGCGATGAGGAGCGTGATCTGGACATCCCGGATGGATTCCTTGATGGATTGGGACCGGTCGTACATGATATTGAGGCTCATGGATGCTGGGATCAGTGCCTGATAGCTCGGGAGGATATCCTTGATGGACTGTACGACCGCTACTGTGTTGGTGCCCGGCTGGCGCTGGATGGCAAGGACAATGGCCCGCTCGTTGTTGTACCATGAGGCGGACTTGTTGTTCTCGATGCTGTCGATGACCTGGCCCAGGTCCCCGAGCCGCACTGGCGATCCGTTACGATAGGCAACAATGAGGGGCCGGTAGGCCTGCGCATCCTTGAGCTGCCCTGATGTCTGGACCGTGAATGCCTTGAATTTTCCCCACAGGGTCCCGGTGGGGAGGTTGGCATTACCCGACTCGATGGCACTTGAGACCTCATCGATCCCAATGGACCTTACGGCCAGTGCCCTGGGGTCGAGCTGCACCCGCACGGCATATTTCTGTGACCCGAAGACTCCCACCTCTGCCACGCCATCGAGCATGGATATCCGCTTTGCAAGAAGATTCTCTGCATATTCGTCTAC
>CAYGXB010000442.1:0-2695 GCA_964353605.1 uncultured Bacteriovoracaceae bacterium | reverse complement strand
AATCATAGCCTTTGGGTCCTGGGGGGTGATGTTCAGGTATGACCCGCGCATCAGGATGAAACAGCTCAAGCGTCTCAGGTCGACCATGCTCTCAGAAGGCAGGCCTCCGGAGGAGATCTCCCGGCTCGATACTTATATCAAGACTTCCGGACAGGCCGGGACACCATCGGTTCCGCGCTGGCTCGCCGTGGTTAACTATATATCCTTTATCGGGGGATTCATCCTCCTCATATGGGGGGTGATGTCGATAGTACGATGACGCCCTGTTTCCGCTACCATGTGCAGGATACACCCATATCCAGCTCGTCGGATGCATTTTGAGCGCGGAGGGCATCCAAAAAGCCTGATCGCTGCGTCACAATGCAGGCAAAAACCAAGACAGTATGAACAATGTCAAAGGGTGCCCCAAAGAAGGCAAACGTGCCTGATCTCATGAAGGTCCTCTATGGCATCAATGGTTGTGATATCGCCAAGCTGGCCGTTTCTGACCAGTTCTGCTTGCTCTTTTCCTCAACCAACATTTACATCCTGGACGCTGCAGCGAGTAACGCCACCGCAGGGTTTTTCAACGATCGCCTAGGGTGGAGAGTACATCAGTTTACAGCGGCATGAGTGCCGTGTTCGGCCTCATCGCCGCCGCCAGGGTGCTGACCACTGCCTTCGGTGTCCGGGAATGCGGCGCTTCACGCCGCGTTCCAAAGCGACCGGCTTATACTTGGCTCCCCTTTAAAAACCGTAGCTGTCGCCGCTCATGAAATTGATGGAGATCGTTATCGCCTGGCTAGCCTTGAATGGGACTGTGAGCCCCTTTTCGGCCGCGGTCTTGATCTTGGGATTCAGGGGAGAAATGACGAGCACCTTTTGGTACTCCGCGAGTGCCTGGTTCCGCTTGCCCATGAGGTCATAACAGCGTGCCTGCCAGAGATGGCTGAGGCTCTGCTTGTGGAAGGTCAGATACAGTGCCAGGGTCTTGCTGAACATCGCCGAAGCAGGTCCGGGCTGATTGGTCATGATCAGGAGTAGGCCTGCGAGATGGGCGTACATCGGCTCATCGGGGGCGATGGCCATCGCACTGTCCAGGTATTCCAATGCCTTGGCGGTATTGCTGTTCTCCGTAAACTCCCGGTCCGCGGCGATGAAGAAATGGTAGCCCTCCAGCCGAGGATCGTTCTCCCAAGTGCCATGGAGTACCGGAAGGGGGGAAAAATTCGGACCGCTGAACCCATCATAGAAGTTGAATCCCACATACCGCGTATTGCAAACGGGCGCTGGTCCCACGGCAATCCAGAAGTTCATCGCCGTGGAATCGATGAGGACGCTGGAGACATTGTGCATCTGAGCGATGACATCCCCGGTCGCCCGCTCCAGGCCAGTGTACACATCGAAGTGGTCGCCCAGGAACTCCGCGCCCTTCTGCGGGTCGATGCTCCCGAAGTTGCCCTTGAGCAGCTCGTTCATCCTGCGGGTGCGTGCGAAGGAGTTGAGAGCATTGGACCAGGTCTCGCAGACCTCGTCCTTCTTAAGCTCCGCGGTCTGGTAGGAATTGGCTACCCCGACAGTGAAATTTTGCATGGGGAATACGGAGAGATGTTGGTGAGAAATCTCCACCAAAGCCGCCTTCTGCTCATGGGCGCTCGACACTACCATGATGAACCCACAGGCCGGGGGATGGTTCCTGAGGATGGCGATTGCCTGGTCGAGGGTCCGTGCCTCCCGCACGATCTTATCGCCCAGGGAGAAAATCGGGGTTCCCTGGGGCTTGACGTCTGTGGTGATCGCGGTGTGGAAACCCGCCGCGATCCCGCTCTCGTTGAGCCCGGTGATCCCCGCGGTGTGCATGCCGGCAGTGGTGAACATGACATAGCGCTGCCCGGATTTCGGTTTGCAGAACACCACGGTGGGGTAGGGGTCGAACCACCCTGCACCGGTATAATCGAAATTCCGCCCGTGGAGCATGTGTTGGTTACTGGTGGCGGGCCCAGCGGCAACAAAGGAGGTGCAGCCGAAGTCTGCAAATCCTGCAAGGTCGGGATACACCTTGAGATCTGTGAAGATTTTGCCCTGGATCGTCTGGCCGCTGTCGGAGAAGACCATGGCCCGCTTTAGGGTATCGTAGGGGATACCGGTGCCATTCGCGAGCCCGATCAGGGCCTGCTTCCCGCTCGCAGGGATGCCGCATGCGATGGGGTCGAAATAGAGAGTATGTAGGAACCATTCCGCGAGATCCACCAGGACCGGGATACCGCCGATGATGCTGTGCTCGATCTGTTTGCGGAAGAAGCTGCTCAGGTAAGGGGCCTCGCCGTTCTGACTCTCCTTCTTTAGGAGCACCGCATGCTGGAAGGCCATCTCATAGTCCGTCCCTTCCACGTAGAGGAGATAGACGCCATTCTGCTGTGTGAGCCATGCCGGACCAAAGCGCTTGACCCCATTTTCCACAACGATGCCAGAGGGGAATTGGTCGCAGAATGTCCCTGTGGGAACACCAATTATTGCGATAGCAAGGATAATCATGAGAAAGAATCTACCCTGCCTCATGCCCGAACCTCCTTTCTTGAATCATTTCATGTCCGTGTTGGTGAATATCACTATCTGTGCCGCATTGCATTCCACAGAACAGGAAAAAAATGCATTGTTATAAGAGCCAATTGCAAAACTCTCTCCCGATATAGTTATTGAAGCATAGTACCATTGT
>CAYGXB010000441.1:0-2700 GCA_964353605.1 uncultured Bacteriovoracaceae bacterium | reverse complement strand
TTCCTGATATGTGGGATGGACTTGGGAAGGTCAACGTCTCAAATGTAACGGCAACTACTGGAAATATTACCACCGTTGCTGCTACCACTATCACAGCTACCGCTATCACTGCTACCACTATTACAACTCCTGCAACAGATCCTGGTGATATTGCGGAGACAATTGCTCTTGGCACTCTGACTCACGATGTGCTAAAGGCGAAAATCAATGCTTTGCTGGCAGCGATGAGGGTTGCAGGTTTCTTTACTTAAGAGGTACTGAAATGACAATCAGACAGGCTGTAAAAGAAAATAAGATGATTTCGGTTATCCTTGGCATCCTTGCAACTGCACTCCTTACCTGGGGCGTTTGGGTTACTGACGCAGCCTATCAGGTTAAATATGGAAACAAGTTTCTTGACTCCAGAAGAGAGATTGCCAGTTTGAAGCAAGACGCTGAGATGAAGGTAATCTGTAGCGATATCTTTGAGTTAAAGAAGGCAGATGTGTTTATTGTTGCAGAGATAAAGGACATTCGTGAAACAAGTCACAAGAACTATCAGGAAATCCTCAAGTTACTCCTAGACATCCAGAGAAGCCAGAGACAGAACAGACAATCGAATTAGTGGTGACTTCTTTCACAAAGTTTGGTGTTTCTTGCTTTCATAAAGAACCGTGCTAAAAAGGGGGTGATTTGAATGAGAAAAGTCAATCTCATAGTTCTAACAATTTTATTATGTTTTGTGATTCAAGCAGCAGCAGTATGTCCTGCACCTTTCGAGAAGATCAAGCAGATTTCCCTGAAAACACCCTACAGGGGAGCTTTCATGGCTACTTTTACAATCAACAAGAATGGTCAAGAAATCGTTTACCTTATGGGGTATCTCCCCCACCGTGGGGAGATTGGAATTGGAAAAGCCTGTGGTTCTAACGCAGCCATTTACATATATAATGAGAACACTAATCAATACTCTATTATCACCAATGGGGAACCACAAAGACCTGTAGATGGCAAAACCTGTATTCTGAAGGCTTACGAAATCTTTCGTGAGATGGTTGCTGACGAACTGATATAGGGAGGGCTTATGGATGAAGGAGCGCAAGGAATCTATCATTCAGTTAGCCTTCGCTGTGTCAGGGTGGGCTAACAAGAGGGGCAGAGCATATCTCAGGCAAGACGAGAAAGAATATGAAAGATGCGATAAGATCATTGACTATTGGATTGAGCATCTTGAAAAGAAAGTCAGAGAAGAAAACAAAAGCAATAACGGGTAAATGGTACTGTATGTCAAATGTTCACTACCTTAAATGTTGTAAGTGTAAACTTACCCATTTGGTTGAGATAAAGGTTGACAAGCAAAAGAAGGTCTGGATGAGGGTGTGGCTATGACTAGATTGGAGTTCACCAAGAACATATGCACCTTAATTCTTAGGATGATTGAAGAGGGTGAATCCCCCATCGCAGACTATCTCAAGCGTTCAGATGAAGAGCAGATGCATCTGTTTCAGGAAGGCAAGTCTAAGTGTGATGGGATACACAATATCTCACAGCACCAAAGGGGCAAGGCTCTCGATATTTACTTTCTTGATAAGAAGGGTGTGTTAGTTCCTCCGAAGAAGGGACATGAGTATTGGCATGGTGAGTGGGAAAAGATGGGAGGACAGCCTCTAATTAGCTGGGACAAAGGCCACTACGAATGAAACTGTTGGCAATAACTCTCTTTCTAATCATTGTCTTAACCGTACCACTCTATCTCTTGTATTGGATGTTCAGGGGCCATCATTGATTACTGTTCACCTTAACTTAGAGTTAGACTTCGAGGAACTAGATGAAGACTTAATTGAAATTGTCATTGATAATTTAAAGTGGCATCTTGAAGTCGAGAAAGAGATTGAGAATATCGAGGATTATAAAATAAGGAGGTGATACAGATGGGCTGGAAGAAATTTAACGACAGGCTAGCTATTGTGTTTTTACTTTTAATCGTGGGCCTTTGGGTGGGCAACAAATGGTTAGGAATGTCAGGGGAAATTATTGGGGCTACGATTTCAGTCTTCACAATGGTTGCTCAGTATTACTTCAGGAAGAAAGAGAATGGGGAAGTTAAACCAGAAGATACTACAAACAAGATCACATGACCAATCAGGAGGTATTTATGCGAACTGCGAAAGTATTGACACTTATTATTATCTGTATGGCTCTTGTATCATGTGCAATGCTCGGCACTAAACCCTGGGCAGACCGCACACCGAAGGAGAAAGCCCTTGCCATCATTGAGGCATACAATGCCCAGTATCAGAACACAATGACTATGGCACTTAATCCAAGTCTTACAGAGGAGCAGAAGAAGATTGTGAGGGCTAAGAAGGCTATTCTCAAAGAACTCAACCCCCTAATTAACGCTTACCTATCAATTATAGAAGTTGGGGGTGTACCATCAATAAAGGATGAGCAGGCCATCCTCAATCTTATTGACAGGTTAGGAGGTAAAATATGAGTGCAACAGCAGTTCTTGCAGGTGTAGAGTTAGTCAAATTTCTCATAACCCTTGCTCTTCAGGAAGCACGCAGGGCAAAGTTAACCCCCGAACAGATAGAAGAGGCGTATAACTTAGCGAAGGCTACCTTTGAGGCAAGTGACCCAGACCTGATTCCAGATGTCTAACATGGATGGCTCCCTTAATGGTTCTTGCCGACAAGAAGCATCCATTGGGGGAATATA
>CAYGXB010000440.1:0-2701 GCA_964353605.1 uncultured Bacteriovoracaceae bacterium | reverse complement strand
AGGGGACATTTCTATCGAGTTAAACAAGGGGACATTTCTAAAGAGTGTTGACAGAGGAAATGTGCTTGACGTTTATCAAATACCATTTATTTTTCTTCAAAAATACCCTACAATACATGGGGTATGACAGGTATTACCAGATTTTTCATAAGATGGGCCATATCAGCCGTAGCACTTGCCATTGCCTCATGGGTAATAAAAGGCATTACTATAGAGAATGGCTGGGCACTGCTCTTCGCCGCCCTTGTCGTTGGGCTGCTCAACGCCTTCCTGCGGCCCATTATCATCTTGCTCACTCTGCCCATCAATATCCTTACTTTGGGCCTCTTTACCTTCGTCATTAATGCCGCCATGATCCTCTTTACAGCCGAGATCGTGGGGGGGTTCAGGGTGAGCGGGTTCTGGGCTGCCCTCCTTGCCGCTATCATCATGTCCGTGGTGGGCTTCTTCCTGAACCTCTTTCTCCCGGACGACAGGTAATTTACTCCCTCACCTTAACCTCTTTCCCCGCTCTTGCCTTTTCAATGGGTCGGACGCAAGCTGATTTGCTCCTCGCCACCCGCCTTCAGTTGCCGGTGAGGGGTAAACCAGCTTGTCTTTTAAGCTTCTATTGGGCTGGGTTTTAGGGGCCATCTTTCACAAAAGCCTCCATGTCTGGATATTACTATCGGATAGTAAAGCCCTTTATCCCTTCGACCGTTTCGACAGGCTCTGCATCTACCCGTATAACAGAAGCGCCTGGAGATCCCTGATGGCACCAGTTTAGGAACTGTTCCACGAGAGCATCATCCCCCTGCATGTGGATCTCCACACCACCATCGGAGGTGTTCCGCACCCATCCGCTCAAACCAAGGTTTCGTGCCTCTTCCTGGGTGCTGGCCCGGAACCACACCCCCTGCACCCTCCCATGGACCATTACGTGCAACGCCTTCATACCGCCACTTTCAGCATACCCAAGAAGGTGTCTTCATCAATGATAGTAACGCCTAGCGCACGTGCCTTATCGAACTTCGTTCCAGGATCTGCACCGATAACGAGCAGGTCAAGCTGTTTGCTGACCGAATCCACCACCATGGCCCCCAGCCTCTCCGCATCCTTCTTCGCCTCGGATCTAGCCATTTTGCTCAGGGTCCCAGTGAAGCATATCTTTTTGCCGGTGAGTATGGATTGTCTGACCTGCTTCCGTTCGGGTTGGATTATTTTGACCCCCCTCTCTGATAGCCTTTTTATTACCTTGGCATTAACCTGGTTCTGGAAGAATGCTAGGATTGAGTTTGCAATTTCATGTCCAATCCCAGGGATAGACCTGAGTTGTTCATAGGTAGCAAGCATAAACGCATCGAGAGATCCGAAATGCTGCGCAAGATCGTTGGCTTTTGAGGTTCCAATATGTCGAATCCCAAGGGCATAAATAAATCTTTCAAATAAAACCGACTTACTTGATTTAATAGCCAAAAGAAGATTCCGCGCTGAGAGATCTGCAAAACCTTCTAGTTTCATAAGGTCATCATATGTAAGAGCAAAGATATCAGAAGCATACTTGATTTTTAGAACTTCAACCATTTGATCGATAATTTTGTCTCCAAGTCCTTCTATATTAAAAGCATCCTTAGATGCAAAGTGATACAATTGTTCCTTTATGATGGCTGGACATGCCATATTGATACACCGGTAGGCGACCTCTTCTATTCCTTTTTCTTTTTTTGGTTTCTCTATTTTTGATCCGCACACAGGGCATATATCAGGCATAACGAACGCTCGTTCTTTCCCGGTCCTCTTGGATATGACCGGAGTGACTACCTCGGGAATAACTTCCCCAGCCCTCTGAACGAGGACCGTATCTCCGATGAGAATCCCTTTGCGATTGATCTCATCCATGTTGTGGAGGGTGGCTCGGCTGACAGTGACCCCCCCCACCTTCACCGGCTCGAGCACTGCAACCGGGGTCAACACGCCGGTTCGGCCCACCTGGACCTGGATGTTATTCAAGAGCGTTGTGGCCTGGGTGGGTGGGAACTTGTACGCGACCTCCCAGCGCGGCGATTTCGCCTTTGTCCCGAGGAGTGCCTGATGGTCAATCTTGTCTACCTTCACCACAACACCGTCCATCTCGTAGGGGAGATTCTCACGCAGCTGCTCCATATGGCCCAGGAAAGACACGACCTCGGTCATTCCCCTGCAGAGCCTCCTCTCTGGGTTCACCTTGAAGCCAAAAGTGTTGAGCCGGTTTAGTACCTCGAACTGGGAATCCATCTCCAGTGCGCCCGGATCTGAAACGCCATAGGCAAAAAATATGAGTGAGCGCTGGGCGGTAATCTTCGGATCCAGCTGCCTGAGTGAGCCAGCCGCAGCGTTGCGTGGATTGGCAAAGATGGTCTCACCGGAATCCATTCGCTCCTTATTGACGGCCTGAAATGCGTCCTTAAACATCACTACCTCACCGCGCACTTCGATGAGCGGGGGAACATCTCCATCGATGAGCTTGAGCGGGATGCTCTTGATCGTCCTGAGATTGCTGGTCACATCTTCGCCGGTTGTCCCGTCTCCCCGGGTACCCCCTTGAGCGAATACGCCGTTCGAATAGATCAGTTCCACGGCGAGTCCGTCAAACTTCGGTTCGCAACAGTACTGGATATCGGAAACACCAAGCCACCTAGCGATCCGGTCATGGAATGCATGGATCTCATCCTGACCCATGGCG
>CAYGXB010000439.1:0-2702 GCA_964353605.1 uncultured Bacteriovoracaceae bacterium | reverse complement strand
GGGAAAGAGGGATCACCATCCTGTCGAAGAATGTTTCGGTAAGGTACAAAGGATATAAGATCACCATCATCGATACCCCCGGCCATTCCGATTTCGGCGGGGAGGTGGAACGGGTGCTGAACATGGCCGACGGTTGCCTGCTTCTTGTGGATGCATTCGAAGGTCCGATGCCCCAGACTCGCTTTGTTTTACAGAAAGCCCTGGAGCTGAAACTCAAGCCGATCGTGGTCATCAATAAAGTGCATAAGCCGAACTGCCAGCCCGACCTGGTGCAGGAAGCAGTTTTTGAACTGATGTTCAACCTCGAAGCTGATGATGACCAGCTGAATTTCCCTACCATCTTTGGCTCTTCCAAGCTGGGGTGGATGTCGGATGACTGGCGCAAGCCCACCCAGGATGTGACCATGCTCCTCGACACGATCATCAGCACTATCCCCTCTCCAAAGGTGACTGAAGGCAACCTGCAGATGCAGATCACCTCCATCGATTATTCGTCCTACGTCGGGCGCATCGCGGTCGGAAGGATACACCGCGGCAGCCTGGCAGCGGGGCAAACAGTATCGCTTGTCAAGCGTGACGGAAGCATAACAAAATCGGTGCTGAAAGAAGTGTATCTCTTCGAAGGACTCGGGAAAGAAAAGACGAAGAAAGAGGTTCCGGCAGGCGAGATCTGTGCCGTGATGGGGATAGAGGATTTCGATATCGGCGACACCGTTGCCGACGCCGAGAATCCTGAGGCTCTGGTCCCGATCAAAGTCGATGAGCCTACCATGAGCATGCTGTTCACCATCAACACATCGCCGTTCTTCGGGAGAGACGGCAAATTCGTCACCTCCCGCCACTTGCGCGACCGCCTGTTCCGCGAAACCGAGAAGAACCTGGCATTGCGGGTGGAAGAAACCTCCTCGCCGGACACTTATATGGTTTACGGCCGCGGCATCCTCCATCTTTCAATCCTTGTCGAGACCATGCGCCGCGAGGGATTTGAGTTCCAGCTCGGCCAACCCCAGGTGATCACAAAGATCGTCGACGGGGTGAAGCATGAGCCTATCGAATTCCTGATGATCCATGTCCCGGAAGCCTTTTCAGGCAAGGTGATCGACATTGTCACCGGCCGCAAGGGAGAGATACTGAATATCACCACCAAAGGCGACCGTATAATTCTGGAATTTAATATCCCGGCACGCTCCATCATCGGCTTGCGCAACACCATCCTCACCAGCACCGAGGGGGAAGCCATCATCGCCCACCGCTACAAAGGCTACGAAGCCTGGAAAGGAGATCTCACCGTGCGGCGGAACGGCGCTCTGATCGCCATGGAAACCGGCGCGGCCATCCCCTACTCGCTCGACAAGCTGCAGGATCGCGGTTCGTTTTTCGTCGAGCCGAATGAACCAATCTACGTTGGCCAGGTGATCGGCGAGCATATCCGCCCCGACGACCTTGTTATCAATATCTGCAGGACGAAAAAGCTCACCAACAACAGGGCTTCCGGATCTGACGACAAGATGATGATCACCCCGTCGATCAGGTTCTCATTGGAAGAAGCCATGGAGTATATCCGCTCCGACGAATTCGTCGAGGTTACTCCAAAAGCGATCCGGATACGGAAGATCCTGCTTGATGAGAACGCCCGCAAGCGGCAGAAGATCGCGGCAAGCATGAACTAGTATGCCCGGGATTCCATCTCTTCAAGGGATTCCATCTCCAAAGAGATGGAATCCCTGTGTATCTTTATGGGCTTAATATGGACGTCGAAGACATACAAGCTATTTGCGAAGCTCTCCCCGCCGTCACCCAGGACCTCAAGTGGGGAAATAACCTCGTCTTTGCCGTCGCCGGTAAGATATTCCTGATCCTTGGCCTCGACGAAGCTCCCGTCACCGCATCATTCAAAGTTTCCGACGAAGAATTCGAAGAGATCTCCTGCCGTACCGGGTTCAGTCCTGCCCCCTATTTTGCCCGTTACAAATGGGTCTGGACCGACGACATAGGCAGGATGACCAGAAAAGAATGGGAACAAACCCTCTGGCAAGCTTACCAATTGGTAAAAGAAAAACTACCTTTATCAATCAAAAAAAAATACGGACTCGCATGATGAGGCAATTCAAGTTCGGAAAATCGGATAATCCCCTGATGAACCGGGTGTACAGGCCCAGGATAAAACTCCCTTTTGAACCCCTCGACAAGATCCTCGAAGCGCTGACCTTTGGCGCCCTGCTCTTTCTTTGGGGCTATACACTGCAAAACTATGCTTCGCTAGCCGATACCGTCCCGGTGCACTTTAATGCCGCAGGCCAGGCCGACGACTACGGCAGCAAGACAAACATCTGGATATTGCCGGTTATCGCGACTGTCCTGGTAGCCGGGCTGACCGTGCTGAATTTCTTTCCCCACATCTTCAATTACCCTGTGACCATCACGGCAGCGAATGCAAAGAGGCAATATCTCCTGGCCACGCGATTCATGCGCATCATGAAGCTCGCGCTGGTAGTCATCTTTTCGATGATCATGGTAATGATGATAAAAAGCCAGCAGGAAGGCACGGGAGAGCTGGGCACCTGGTTTTTACCGGTTGTCCTGTGCATCACCATAATACCTGTGATCATCTATTTCATCATCTCGAGGCAACCCGGCAGGAACTCATGATACATCTCGTGCAGCTTTCAAGCCCAATCGGTCCCCTCATGGCCGGTGCCGTG
>CAYGXB010000438.1:0-2707 GCA_964353605.1 uncultured Bacteriovoracaceae bacterium | reverse complement strand
ACCTTAATGATTAAGGATATGCTCATACCGGGAAATGTCAATGGGGTGAGATATTGCGGAACCACTCCCGCTGGAAACATTACCCGGTCTTACATTTTTCTTTTCGTTGATCTGGATCAATGACACTGGGAGAGAATAGGTATAGCGTGGAACGGAGAATAAATGCAGACAAAAGGAGCAAACCATGATCGCAGTAACCGATGCAGGCAAAAAAGCACTGGAAAAATACTTCAAGGGCCAGGAAGCCTCCTCGCTCCGTATCTATCTCCGGGCCTCCTGAAGCGGATCAAATCTGATGCTGGCTCTGGATGAGCCGGGAGAATTGGACGATGTACACGAGGTCGGCGGCTACCGCTTCGTCATTGACAAGGACCTCGTGAAGATGGCAGGCCCTATCACCGTGGACAGCTCGTTCTGGGGATTCAAGCTCCACTCCAATATCAGCCCCGGGAAAGGATCATGCGCGCGGTGAAAAAATATGCCCCTTCTCTTTCTTTTGGGAGGCTGCGTCATATAGTATAGAGCAGGCGTTTTCCGCAACGACCGTGGATGAAGCGGGCAGCACGATTGCCTGGAATAGATCTGTGGAGGCATATGATGAACGAGGCTCAGCAGTTATCCCTGGCGAGGATCAGCCGACACACAACCTTCGATAAGGTGGAGTGCAAGCTCTACGGGCATGACATCGGGGCCATGCCGTCCCTGGTGAAACCCCTCATCGGCAGCACCATCCCCGATGCGATCATCCAGCCGGAGAGCGAGGAGGAACTGATCAAGCTCGTCCTTTGGGCGAACGAGCACAAGGTGGCATTGACCCCCAGGGGCAAGGCCACCTCCGGTTACGGCGGCGTGCTGCCGGTCAAGCAGGGGGTGGTCGTGGACTTCTACCGCCTCAAGTCCATGCTCGCCATCGATCAGCAGGCGCAGACCGTCACGGTCCAGCCCGGCATCACCTGGGAGCAGCTCGACTTCAAGCTCAAGGAAAAGGGCCTCACCCTCTGCATGTACCCCTCGAGCTACCCCTCTGCTACCGTTGGCGGCTGGCTCGCCCAGGGCGGCGCGGGCTTCGGGAGCTATGCGTTCGGGTACTTCCGCGAGATCGTTATCTCGGCCCGCGTGGTGATGCCGACCGGCGAAGTACGTACCTTTGCGGGCAAAGAACTTGACCTCGTCTCCGATGCGGAAGGCATCACCGGGCTCATCAGCCAGATCACCTTGCGCGTGCAAACCCATGCGGATTTGGATTATCTCTCCATCGGTTGCCCGGATGCCAAGTGTCTCCAGAACTTTTCCCAGTCCTTGATCAACTCCGGTCTCCCCCTCTGGGCGGTGCTCTTCATCAACCCCAAGATGGCGGAGTTCAAGAAGATCGCCCCCAAGCCCGAACATCATGGCCAGGCTGAGGAAGAGCATATCGATCTGCCGGTGTCCTACATCATGACCCTGGCCTTTCGAAAGAGTCATAGTGCGCAGGTACGTTCCGCTCTGCCGGCACTCGTCCAGCAATGTGACAGCGAGCTCCTCAGCCAGGAGATCGCCGAGCATGAATGGGCCAACCGCTTCAAGCTCATGGTGGTCAAGCGGCTCGGCCCTTCGCTCGCGCCGGTAGAGATCATCGTGCCCCTCGATAACCTGGCCAAGGTCTTCTACGAGATCGGGAAAAAGGTGGGCCAGCCGCTCGTCAAGGAGGCGGTCATCATCCCGCACGGAAGAAACGGAAAGGCCGAGGTGGTCGTGCTCGGCTTCATCCCCTGCGACCAGCGCCGCTTCACCTACAACTTCGTGTTCTCCCTGGCCCTGACGGTGATGAAGATTGCTGCAAAGCACGGCGGCAGACCGTACAGCACCGGACTTTACTTCACCGCTAAGGCCGGCAGGATTCTCGGGAGAGACAGGGTGAGCAGGCTCAAGGATTTCAAGGCACGCATCGATCCGCATGCCATCATGAACCCGGGTAAGGTGATCGGCGGCGGCCTGATCGGCCTCTTTATGCAGATAGCAGACGTTTTTGAGCCCGTGGCGCGCTACCTGGGAAACGCAGCGCAGGTGACCATCGGCTGGCGGCCGATGGAGGCCGTGCGCGGCATCCCGCCCGACGTGGTCTGGTACGCCTACAGCTGCTCCCAGTGCGGCTACTGCGTGGACGAGTGCGACCAGTTCTACGGCCGGGGCTGGGAGAGCCAGAGCCCGCGCGGCAAGTGGTACTGGCTCCGCGAATACATCGAGGGCCGCGAGCAGTGGAACCAGAAGATGGTCGACACCTTCCTCGTCTGCACGACCTGCGAGCTGTGCAATAACCGCTGCTCCGCCGCCCTGCCCATCGAATCCTCCTGGATGAAGCTCCGCGGCAAACTCATCCATGAAGACAAACGCATGACCTTCCCGCCCTTCGTCATGATGGAGGCGGCCTCCAAGGCCGAAGGCGATATCTGGGCCGGCTACCGCAAGGACCGCGACAAGTGGTTCCCGCCTGACCTCCTCGAAAAGCACGGCCCGCAGCATGCCTCCAGGAACGTCTACTTCGTTGGCTGCACCGCGAGCTACGTGGAAAACGATATCGGCATGGCCGGCGTGCGTCTGCTCGATGAGGCCGGGGTGGACTTTTCCTACCTCGGCCAGGCGGAAAGCTGCTGCGGCACCCCCATGCTCGTGGCCGGCAAGTGGGATACCTTCGCGGACATCATGAAAAGCAACATCGCCGCGGTCA
>CAYGXB010000437.1:0-2710 GCA_964353605.1 uncultured Bacteriovoracaceae bacterium | reverse complement strand
TCATGATCCTATCATCAGCATCAAAATAATAATATAATGAACGTCCCTACTAAATATTCCACCTGCGATAAGGGAGGCGGTGGGGTGCTGGCCGATCAGGGTGTGCACAAGTTCGCCATGCTCAACTGGCTGTTGGGAAAGGTGCAAAGCGCCCAGGCCTGGCTCGGCAAGGCCTACGACTCACCGGCCAGCAAGGGCGAGGACAATGCTGTCATGCACCTCCAGTACGAAAACGGGGCCATGATCGAGGTCTCGCTCTCATCCACCACCGTTCATCCACTCAATAACACCACTGAACTGCACGGCACAAAGGGGCATCTCCTCGAAGACCACTCGTGGGACAAACCCATCCGCCTCTTCTCCTCCCACCCGGACGCGGAAAAAAAAGGGGTCTACTACGAGATCGCAGTCGAACACGGGGCCTACCCCCAGTATTACATCATCTCGGCCTACCATGAGGATACCCACTTTGCCGAATGTATCCTGTACGACCGACAGCCAGAGTTCACTCCGGCAGAGGCCCGCGAGGCCGTGGCAGTAACGCTGCTGGGCTACCTGTCTGCCCGACTGGGCCGAACCACAACCATGACGGAACTCAAGCACACCGTGGCTACCAAAGGCTCGCAGTACCTCCTCGAGGACCTCGAACCATTCATCCAGAAAAACTACCGCCATCTGCATTGGTGATGCTTTGCCTCAAATCGAAACAAAAAGGGTCGTTGATTAGATTAAGTTAAAACAAGATTGCCTTGTCAATACGGCAAGGGAAAGGTCTTCTATGTCGGCTGCGATCTCAATTAAGAATATGGCGCTAATCGGGACTTCTCATCGTTCAAAATAAATCCTCAATTTTTCGTACAGTCCGATAATACAGGTCGATTTAATCTCTAATCCCTGATATTTTCAAACACGATAATAATCCGGGAGGTCACGTATGAATAAAAAAACATTGATTCAAATCGCATTAGAAAAAGGGCAGGGGATATTCCGGCTTTCCCCGAACTGGGTGCCGCGCTCATTCTGTATTCCGGGGAGAAGGCTGAAACTCAATCCCGATGACTATTATCCCCATGGCGGCGCGCGGGGCGGCATCGACGAGCGCTGGTTGGCCTCAACCATCAATGCGGACAACGGCCCGGGCACGCCGCCCGATGAGGGGATGAGCTACATTCATATAAACGACGGCGCAGCCCAGGAAAAAGTCCTTCTTCGTGATGCAATCGATCTTGCCGGCAGGGACATCCTGGGTGAAGCGGTGATGAGAAAATATGGCGGCTGGACCATGTACAGCAAGTTTTTCGATAACCTCGAACCTCTCCCGTTTCATCTTCACCTGAATGATGAATACGCCGCGCGCGTCGGCCGTTCCGGAAAGCCGGAGGCCTACTATTTTCCACGCCAGCTAAACAATCATCCGGGCCTCTTTCCCTATACATTTTTCGGGTTCAATCCCGAAACAACGAGGGACGATATCCGGAAATGTATCAAAAACTATGATTGTGGGGATAACGGGATACTCGATTTTTCGCGGGCATACCGTCTCACTCCTGGTACGGGCTGGGATGTGCCGCCAGGGGTTCTTCACGCCCCGGGGTCTCTCCTCACCTATGAGCCGCAGAAGGCCTCCGATGTGTATGGTATGTATCAGTCCCTGACATGGAATAAACATGTACCCCGCGAACTTCTGGTAAAGGATGTGCCGGCGGAACATCACGAAAACATCGACTATCTTCTCGATTTGATTGACTGGGACACAAACTGTGATCCGGATTTTCATAAGAACCGGTTCAGACAGCCGGTACCGGTGAAACCGGTTGAAGAGATGTCAGAGGATGGCTATGGGGAATATCATATAGTGTACGGGTCAGAATACTTCAGCGCACGCGAGCTGACGGTCTTCCCCGGAAGATCGGTAAAAATCCGGGATGATGGAGGATACGGCCTGATAGTTCTTCAGGGTCATGGAACGTTTGGCGTGTTCGATATAGAGGCTCCTACAATGATACGTTTCGGCCAGATGACCTCTGACGAGCTCTTTGTAAGTGAAAAGGCGGCCCGGGAGGGGGTGACCATCGTCAACCGGAGCGCCACCGACGATCTGGTGATGCTCAAACACTTCGGGCCGCGGGCATAAGTTATAACGGAAAAAATAAACCGGGTATTAAGAAAGGAGAAAATAATGTTTAATTTCAGAATGATTATGTACGGAATATTTTCGGCCATCCGCTGGGGCGGGCTGATAATTGTGGCCTTGTTCCGTACCAACACGAAGAGGAAGGGCGTGCCGAAGAACCGGAAGTGGAATGAGAAGCCGGGCCTCAGCGTCATGTATCAGATTGAAACCCGTCCGGGGTGGCAGTGGGACCGGAATTTTATTGAATTCAACAAGAGCATGAGCGATGACAAGGGCAACATCAATTTCAACGGCCCCTACTGTAACATGAAAGAGTGGGTGAAGTTGAGCGAAGAGATCGGTCTTGATTACCATGTCTTTGAAATTAAATGGCATGACGGTATCGCCTACTGGAACACCAAAACGACGAAGTGGATTGCGGATAAGGACTACGGAAAGGAGTTCGCTGATTTAAGCCGTGCCGCCAAGATTCCCTTCATGTACTATTATTCGACAATCTTCGATCACAATCCCCAGTTCGATTCCATTCAGCCGGACAAGAGCAGGCTGCCTTCACTCATCGGCAACACGAAGGAA
>CAYGXB010000436.1:0-2715 GCA_964353605.1 uncultured Bacteriovoracaceae bacterium | reverse complement strand
TGGGCGGACGCCCCCGCGGTCCACGGCTGCATCGCAGGCGGCAGGAGGTATCTCCATATTAACCATAAGGGTGACGTGGAACCCTGCATATTCGCCCATTTCGCAACCCATAATATCAAGGAACATACGCTCCTCGAGGCCCTGAAATCACCGTTCTTCACCGCCATCAGGCAGCACCAGCCCCATACCGACAATCTGCTGCGCCCCTGCATGATCATCGACAATCCCGAGGTCTTGCGGACGCTGTGCAAGAAGCACAATGCCCGACCGACGGCGGAAGGGGCCAAGGAACTGATCGAGGATCCCGTCATCATGAACTACCTCGATCATTATGCCCGCGAAGTGGCGCGCGTGGTGGATGCCGTATGGAGGGAGAAATACGGAAAGTGGATCGGCGATATCCTTGCCCGCGGCCGGTCCTACCCGGAGGGGATCGACCGCATATCCTACCGGCTCAGCCGGGCATCCTTCATGGAGCGCATCGTAGAGATCTCCAATCATGATCAGTCCTATGCGGCTCGGACCCTCGAAGAGGCGGCCGAGGCATGCGATAAGTATGCAAAGGAACCGGATTTCCATACCAAGATCGATGAGACACGAGACGCGACAGCAGCAGAACTGTACGATGGCCAGACAAACGTAGCAGCCATGTAAGCATGGGGAGGTAACGGTATGCAGCGATACAATACAGCATTGGTTCTCGGTGGCGGCGGTGTCAGATGTATGGCCCATGCCGGAGTATTCAGGGCCCTCCATGATAACGGCATCGAGCCGGACCTCATCGTCGGCAGCAGTATCGGGAGCGTTCTCGGCGCTGTCTACGCCTACAAAAAGGACCCGCTCTATGTGGAGGGCTTTGCCTGGAGCTTCTCCAATAACAAGACCATGCAGAGATTGGAGAACTCTCTCAACCGCCATCGTGGAACCATGTTTTCCAAGGCAGTCTCCACGGCCTCTTACGCCATCGGCCTCATGCACGCCTTCTGGCGGCAGGGCATCCTCTCCGAGGATCTCGTGAAGAAGGCATTCAAGAACGTCCTCGGCAACGGCATCCTGCTCTCGCGCAAGTTCCTCTTCGAGGATACGGCCATACCCTTTGCAGCCCTGACCACCGACTACGCCTCCGCGGAGGCGGTCGCCGTTACCCACGGTGAACTCCCGACCTTCCTGTATGCATCGGCCGCATTCCCCGGCATATGCAAGCCCGTCATATTCAACAACCGTGTGCTCATGGATGGCGGGATCATCAGCGTCGTGCCCGTTATGGCTGCACACCTTCTCGGGGCGCAAAAAATCATTGCCATAGACACCGAGCCGAAGGTGACCAAGAGCTTTTACAAAAACGCCATCCAGGCCATGAATATGGCCACCGACATCCGCGGCCACAGGCTCAACATCGTGGAAAAGAACCTCGCCGACATCACCATCTCACCGGACATCAAACACTACAAGTTCTACGAATTCAGCAAGATGGAGGAGTGCAAGAAGGCAGGGTATGATGCCACCATGCAGGCGATGGATAAGATCAAGGACATCGTACGCGCCACTGACAGTGTGAAGATCCCGGGCCGCCTGGCGATGGAACCCTTCTACCCCTTCGCGGTGATCTAATCCATACAGGGGACCCTCATCTGAAAAAAGAAGGGTCCTCCCCTTTACCCCCCCTCGAGCCTACATGAACAATGCGCTGACAGAGCCCTTCTCGTATATGCGCTTGATGGCCTCGGCCAAGAGAGGGGCGACGCTGAGCACAGTGATCTTTTTACAGGTGACGGCGTCACCCTTGAGGGGTGCGGTATTGGTGACGATGAGTTCCTCGATGGGGGATGTGTTGAGCCGCTCGATGGCAGGGCCGGAGAGTATGGGGTGTGTGCAACAGGCAGCGACCTTGTTTGCCCCGGCGTCCATCAGGGCTTTAGCCGCGTTGGAAAGGGTCCCGGCGGTGTCCACGATATCGTCCACGAGCAGGCAGGTCTTGTCCTTTACATCCCCGATGATATGCATGACTTCGCTCTGATTCGCCCTTTCCCTGCGCTTATCGATGATGGCAAGGTCCGCCAGGATGGGTTTGGCATACGCCCGAGCCCGTTCCACCCCGCCGGCATCGGGAGATACGATCACGAGGTTATTCGTGAACTTCTCCTTGATATACTCCAACATGACGGGTTTGGCGAAGAGGTTGTCCACCGGGATGTCGAAGAAGCCCTGGATCTGGCCGGCGTGGAGATCGACGGTCAGGACCCGATGTGCGCCTGCCACAGTCAGCAGGTTGGCAACGAGCTTGGCGGATATCGGGGTCCTTCCGGTGGCCTTCCTGTCCTGGCGCGCATAGCCGAAGTACGGCATGACCGCAGCAATGCTGCTCGCTGAAGCACGCTTCACCGCGTCGAGCATCACCAGAAGCTCCATGAGGTGCTCATTAGAGGGCGGGCAGGTGGACTGTACGATGAATATGTCCTTGCCCCGAATACTCTCATCGATTTCGACCTCAGTCTCCCCATCCGTGAAGGTGGTGACCGTGGCTTCCCCAAGGGTCGTTCCCAGTATGCTGCAAATGCTCTGCGTCAGCGGTTTATTGGAATTGCCGCTGAGTATCCGGATGTTGGATTTCATACAAATAGGTCTCCTTCTCCTGAATGATATATGGCTGGGACGGGTGGATTCGAACCACCATAGCGAGATCCAAAATCTCGTGTCCTGCCATTAGACGACATC
>CAYGXB010000435.1:0-2719 GCA_964353605.1 uncultured Bacteriovoracaceae bacterium | reverse complement strand
AAAAATCTTATTGCCGCAGCCCTTTCATACATGCGAACTTCACTGTACACTACCAAGCATTAAACACCACAAGCATATTCCTTTATGAATCTCTCCGATTTCACAGTGCTCCGGACATCAACCGCCGGATAATCTTTTCATCAAGCACGCCGGAAAGGATAACCTTCGGAAGCCGTCTTGGTCAACTAACCTTCCTTATTTTCGTCCATAGGCTCTGCGCAAAACGGTTACTCGATACATATTCGTCTCGAAACTCGGATAGGGCGCGCCTGATCAAGACCCTTGTGGAATGCCATAGCCCGGGATGGCGATAAACCTTCTCATCTTCTCTTTTGTACACAATATTCACTCTTCCTGCCGCTTTAGGGCCGAGCATGAAGGAGGCGAAGATCTCAGCCGATTCAACCCGATGGGGAACGGTCGTGCCCATAAATTCCACTCTGTCAATGATGCTTCCTTCTGGCTCTTTCTTCGACAAAATAAACTCTGTCAAATGATCAGTCTGATTTTCGAGAATAAAGTCGCTCGAGTAGAGACGCATTTGCACAGTTCCGGCGCTCGGTTGCCTCACCAGGCATGTCCGCGACACGATGTCGCCCAAGCTGGCCCAGGATATTCCCGGCCTCAAAGAGTTGATCCTTTTAATAAGATCTCCGAATTTTTCATAACCCGCCCAAAATTCGTCCGGATGAACTACGATCAATGCCGGTTTTCCCAATAGAAGGTCAAGGGCAAAGCCTTCAAAATTATCTGGGTATCGTCTCAGATAAAGGGGGAAGCCCTCAAAGGCTGTGACGGCCGGTTCGAGCAGATGCGCCAGCGAAAGGCCGCCCGCTGGATTCCTAGGAAGCACTTCCGAGTTAGCCGCCGCAAGAAAGCCGTTATGTTTCAATACGCGCATCGCCTCCCTAGAAAATATGCCTTGGGGAAAAACCATAACCCTTTCAAAAGGAATGCCCGTACGCGACGTATGCACCCGCATCCATAGGGACGCTCGCCTTGTTCTTTCTTCGAGAACATCGAGGCGCGTATCGCCGAATTCAGCTTTGGTATGATCACACCCATGTATGCAGATCGCATAGCGGTCCGGTCGCCGGAGGAACAAATCGACGGTTTTTCTCCTCGATCGACGACGATTGTAGGGGATGAAAGCGATGTTCGTAAAGAATCCGTGTCTATCCATCTCCTTGAGGAGCCGAGAATAGTCCAGTGATCCATAAGTGCCCTTCAACAGGGGATCGTCAATTATCAGACTCGCATAGCTATTCGGTGCATGCCAACACAGCTCTCCGAAGACGAAGCGAATGAACATCAAGTAGGGCACCAAGCGCGAGAAAAAATGATCTAGAGCCAAAGAGTCTTTCCATTCGCACGAAATGTCAGCGATGTCTTCGCCCGCCACAAGGAACATCCTGCACGGCCCGCGTTTTAAAGAAACAAAAAAGGGCTGTTTAGCGATATCAATCAGATGGGCAATTGCGGGATCCTTCGATGTTTCTACGAATAGATAATCATTATCCGGGAGGGCCGGTCCGAACGTGATTCCCGACATCTGCTGGCAGACGGCTGAATCACCGGAAGAAATCTCGTATCGGGCATTCGCCGTGTCAAGCCTCTTTACAGCACCGATCAATCCAGAGGTCAGCCAATCCAGGAGTTTGTCTCGCCCATCGGTGGGGCCAAATCCGTAAACCAGCAAGTACATCGGCTCGGAAAAAATATGTTCATCCGCCCAAGAGACGAAAGCGGGTTTATTCAATAGGGAGCGCATTGTCTTTGCGCTCATTGCAATACAAGACGGCCTATCTGACTTCGAAGAAGGGGCGGGTACTCCAGCAGCTTCATCATCTAGTATTTGGAGACGGTCGCCGTGAATTCCACAGAACTCGGCAAGCCGCAAGAAGTTAAGGTCAGCCTGATTCGGCGGCCCAGAATATGGGACAAGGATTTGAGGTCGGACGGCCATCAGCTTTTTGTTGCAGTATCGAGCGGCCGAAGGCCTTTTCGGAACTCCTCGTAGGGCTTGTCATGGACAGGGGGAAAGGGAATTGTGACCTTGGCGATCGATTTCGCTGGATTACCGGCGACCATGGTAAACGGAGGAACGTCCTTCAGGACAAGCGATGAGGCCGCAACAAAAGCCCCTTCTCCGATTGTAAGCGTTTGGCCGTCATGAGCGGAAACAAGGCAATTCGCCGTGATAGTGGAGTTCCTGCAAATGACCACCTTCCCGGGGCCCGCGAAATGGGCCATAATAATCGATCTTAAACCGATCATAACATTTTCATGGATCTCTACCAGCTCAGGGAACTCGTTCTCGATATATACGTCGTCTGCGATAAAAACCCATCCATGGATCTTGACACCCCGGAGCCTGTGCAGCGCCGGCCTGAGAGTAGTCGCGCCCGGAAGAGTCCTGGCTAAGACATGGAGCAGCCGGTTAAAAACTCCTCGCCAGAGTGATTTGCTCAAACTCGCACCTCCTTCATTTCACTTTTGGTTTTTAAAGCAAGTCCCGATATGGGGCATGGCTTTTTCATGCTTTCGCCAATCCAAGTCATAACACGCTCATAAATTCTCGGACAAAAGAAAACTGCTAATTTTGCTTTAAATGCTAGATGATTGAGCGAGCGAGTGTCAAGTCCGAGTGTTTTTTTGTCAAGGCAACACGAATTTTTCCGGTCCCGGGCAACATGAATCTTTCCGCTTTTGTCATCAG
>CAYGXB010000434.1:0-2728 GCA_964353605.1 uncultured Bacteriovoracaceae bacterium | reverse complement strand
TTCGTCTTACGGGTCCTCCTTGTCGGCCGAGGTGAAGGAAGTAGCGCCTTCGGCTTTCAAGACGTCGTTCCAATCATGGCGACTCGGTCGCAATCGTCGTACCTGCGGATACAGGTGCATCATCCCTTGCGCAATCGAATCTCCCGTTGCATCCGAATCGAAGCCGCAGAAGAGGTGGAAGCCTTTCCCGATGAGGGTGGGCAGCCACGCGGGATTCGGATGCGCGCCGGAGGTCGAGACTGCCATCCAATCCTTGTGGAGGGCGAGACAGGAGAGTGCATCGATGGCGGATTCGCAGAGCACGACCGTCCGCGTGGGGGAGAGGCAGACGGAGAAGCAGCCCCGATCCTTCCGTGACCCCGGAGCCATTCCGTGCCATTTCACGGAGGTCGTGCCCCTCAGTTCGGCACCGACGACGGTTTTGCCTTTCCCCAGCAGGAGAAAAACCGCGTTGGCTTTCCCGTCGGCATACAGGCGGCCGGACTGGAGCAGAGGCTCGATTAGGGAGCAGGGAAGACATCGCTCCTGGATGAGATAGCGCCGCAGGCGCGGTAGCGCGCCCTAATGTCGTGGGGGGAGAGAAAAAGCAGGCCGGGCCGACGAAGGGAAATAGTCCGCGACGTGCAGGGAATGAGAGGCAAAGGCATCGGAAAGCCACCGGACGACGGTTTTGAAGTCCCAGGGGGTGAGGTGAAGAACCAAATCGATCGCTCCCCCCCCTCCCGTGCCGGTGGTCCAATTCATGAACTTCACACCGGTGACGGAGATCACCCCCCGCGGGGTATGCCATTTCGCCTTGTTGTCGGCTCTATCCGCGGTACACCCCAGTCGCTGCAGAACCGGCGCCAGATCGACCGTGCGCACCACGGCCGCCATCCGCCCGATTTCTTCAAAGCTACCCGGCATCGGGACCCGCCTGTCGTGCGTCCTCTCGGATGCCGCATCGGATACTCCCGTTCACGGGGGTGCTCCGATGGGGGAGAGCTTTTCTCTCAAGCTCACGCACTCTTTCATGTTGAACACGTGGCTGTTCTCCGTCAGCCGGTCGATCAAGGCGAGCGTCAGGGCGTTGTTTTTCAGGAACGTCGCCCATTGCTGAAATCCAAGGTTGGAGGTGATGAGAGTGCATTTATTCTTGTGCCGTCTGTGCATCAGGGTGAAGAACAGGCCCACCTGCACGGGCTCCACCTCGACATAGCCCAGCTCATCGACGAGTAGGCAATCATAGGCGCAGTACTTGCTGATCACGGCCTCTTGGGAATGATCGGCAACCGCCCGATACAGCGATTCGACGAGCTCGGGGAATGTGACGAACCGACCGCTGTAGCCCTGATGGATCGCCTGGATGAGGAACGCCGTCGCAAGTCCCGTTTTCCCCGTTCCCGGTGGCCCCACCCAGATGACGTTCTGCTGCTTGCCCATGTAGTCGAAGGAGTCGTAGATGCTCAAGAGCTTCTTCTTGTTGAGCTTCGGTTGGCGATCGAAGGGGAATGTCTCGATGAGCAACTCCTCGGGAATCCTCGCCCGCGCCATCCGCATCCTGCGGGAGTTCTCCTTCTTCAGCTTGTATTCTTCCTCGATGATGTAGCTCAACAGGCGCGGGTGGGAGAAGTTTCCCTTGCGGGCCATCTCGATGTATCTGTCCCAATTCGCCAGCAGCCCCCACAGGCGCACATACTTCAGCATGTCGGCGGTCTTCTCATCCATCCTGCACCCCGCTCAGTCTGTCATCGGCGGAAAGGTTCCTTCATCGGTGGAGCACCCCTCGCGGTAGGATTCCCTGCTGTGAAGCTCCTGCGGGGCGTCGACGAGCGGCAGTTCATACTCGCCCTCCCGCAGATGCAGGACGGCGATGCGCTGAAGCGTGCGCAGATCCGCGATGCGGTACTTCAACGCCCGCTGGATCGTTTTCAGGAACAGTGGCGGCGCCATTTTCTGATACAGACCATACACCCCCCGAATGAAGGCGTGCGTCTGGATGCCCTTCTGCGCACGCAGGAAGCGCACGTACGCTTCCACATCCTCCCCGACGGCGTTCAGTGCCTTCTGTTCTTCCTCCGTCGGCTTCAGGCGATGGCGGGGGCGAAAGCGCGGCCGCGGTTGTCCCGCAGGGCTGATGACGGCGTTCTTCACCCCTTCCGGCGGCAAGCGATACTCGACAAGAAGCTCTCGCTTGCGAAATATCTTCAGGCACTCACCGTATTCCAGCGCATGCACATCGACCCGTGCCGTCCCCGGGACCCAGTAGAAATTGCCGTTCACCGCAACATAGCCATACTGGTCCGTCGAGCGGGGAAGATCGCGGTAGGGCGCCGGCAGATAGGGGGGAATCTTGATCAGATACTGCCGTTCATGCTCGAAGGCTTTCGCCGGGATCAGACGGGCTTTCCCCACCGCCCTGTTGGCCATCCGCACGGTCGCCCACTGGAGGGCTTGGCGATTCAGGTCCTCCATGCTCTGGAACGTCCGACCGGGGAGGAAGTTCGTCTCGACGGTGTAAAACGCCCTCTCGTTGCCGGCCTTCCTGTTCACGTGCCCGATTTCATGGCAGACGAACGTAAAGCCGTATTCGGCGGCAAACCTCTCCATCTCCACCACGATGACGGCGTTTCTCCCGCTTCCGCGTAGACGCGCCAGGTTGGTGTTGTCGATGATGCATGTCCAGGCCGCGTAGCCCCAGCAACTGAGCGCCTCGTGGATGAAACACTTCATCGTGAACCGAGAGAAC
>CAYGXB010000433.1:0-2733 GCA_964353605.1 uncultured Bacteriovoracaceae bacterium | reverse complement strand
TCGCCAGCAGGGTGGCCGCCATGATGTGGGAGCGGATGACCTGGATGGCGTACGTCTGGCCGCCGGAGGTCGGGTCCTGGAGGACGGCGCGGACCCAGGCGCGCCGGGTGGCCGCCGCCTCGGACGCGGCCCGGAATTTGCCGGAGGCCACATCGTTCTCCAAAATACGGTTGGTCGCGGCAATGACCCGCACATTGACCTTCACCATGCGCGAGGAGCCGAGCGGCTGGAATTGTTTCTCCTGAAGCACGCGCAAAACCTTAACCTGGGCCATGGGGGAAAGTTCGCCTACCTCGTCCAGGAAGATGGTGCCGCTGTGCGCCTCCTCGAATTTACCCCTGTGTCTCTGGTGCGCTCCAGTGAACGCCCCCTTCTCATGACCGAAAAGCTCGCTCTCGATGAGCGTATCCGGCATAGCGGCACAGTTCACCTCGACGAAGGGGCCATTCTTCCGTGGGCTGCCGTGATGGATGGCTCGCGCCACGAGCTCTTTCCCCGTGCCTGTTTCCCCATGGATCAGCACCGTGGTACTGGAGTCAGCGACTTGGGAGATAAGGGAAAAGACCTCCTTCATAATGCGCGAGTTGCCCTTGAGATCGGGATAGGGATGTTTGGAGCGGTTGAGCATGTCCTTGAGCTTGATGTTTTCCTCTTCGATCCGCCGCATATGCACCGATTTCGCTATGAGGGAGGCCACTTCGGATAGGAGCTGAAGTTCATAGTCGAGGGTGTAGACATGGCTGGCCACCTTGTCGGCCGAGAGCACACCGACCGCCTTGCCATCATAGAGGATAGGCACGCAGAGGAAAGCCATCCCCGCCCGATCCAGGTCTTTGCGGGCACCTGTGCGGTCGAGGAAGAGCGTCTCTGTACCGAGGTTCGGGATCGCCATTGGCCGACAGGTCTGCGCCACCTGTCCCGTAATCCCCTCCCCCGGGTTATAACTGATCTGGATACTGGAGATATCAACCTCATGGGCAACATCCAAGACGGCCACACCGGTCTCGCGCTCGAGGATGGAGATGATCCCGCGCTGCATACCCGCCCTGACACTCAGTTCCATGAGCACCTGTTCGAGCTGCTCCCGTAAGTCCATGTGCTTTGCCAGGATCTTCGCTAAACTATGCAGTGTGGCCAGGTCTTCGTAGGTAAATGATATTATCTCCACCATAGCGTCTTTCCTTTTGACTACATTATAGTATACCCCATCCTCTTTAGGCAAATACTTTCCCCCCCTCAAAGCTTATGCTCCCACACCCCCTTGAATCTCCAAGGGGGGTTTGTTGATCACCGAATTGGACCAACCCAAATCCGCTTGCGGCGGAAAGCAGAGTGCCCCCAACCAACAAACGTATATGCATGAATATGTTACAGGATAGTTCGCAAATTGAATACATAGATACCATGTCAACTTTTTCAGGAGCTGAAGCGTCTTATAGATATAGATTATGAAAATAGTACGCTGTGGAGGAAGAAGATGAGAAGGCTTGCAAAGCTCAGTATAGTGATGGGAGCGACAGTGCTGATGGTTGCGTTTTTAGTGCAACCAGCCATGGCCGACCCCACTATCTCGGTCAGGATCGGGCTGCCAGTGGTAGTGGAGTTACAATCATCCCCGCAGCCGGTCTGGGTCGAGGGATGCCATCATTGGGACGGCGACGACTACGTCTGGATCCCTGGCCATTGGGAGCGTATGACTCGGCCGCGAGTCATCTATGTGCCCGCTTCCTACAGCCACGTGGTTCTGGAGCCGCTCCCATACCGTCATGTCCTCCGAGAGCCCATCCCCTGGAATAACTACCACCCCCAGCATTCCGACTGGCACAGGGGAGAAGTCCACTGGCACTATAGAAAGTGATTGTTTCCTATTTCCCAGTACCCGCATCCCCTGCGTGATAATAATACGCTTCCACAGCTCTGCCCTCTCCTGAGAGCTCCGATGAAAGAGCACACACCCCTGATCTCAAGGGGGACAAGTATCCGACGAGATGGCTGTGCGCCTGACTGGGAGGCTCGTCGCATAGCCTTCCTATAGGTATTAGACCCCCATGGTGATTGAGGGGGATGGGGAGTTTGTGAATTTTATTCAGCCATGAAAGAAGTGATGGGCAATTCCTCTTTTTCAAGGTGGACCAGCCAGGATCTGAGATGTATGGCCTCCGGAAAGGAAAGGGCCTCGAGCGGAACCTGTTCCGGCAATCTCCAAACCAGCGCAAGATCTCTGACCATAGCTTGCGTCGGGCCAAAAGAGCAAAAGAGAGAGCACAGGCATGCCTTGAGCTTCTCAAGTTTCTCCGCCTGCATCTCTTCCTCATGCCGATTTCAGGATATGCAGAACAGGGATTATATAGGGGTTTGCACCAGGGATCATGGATATGGCAGGGTACTCGCTTCTCTCTATGAAGCTTCGCACCTCCGCCTCGAGGACGTGCAGGAAAGGGTTCCACTCCCCCCACTCGAACATGGTCGCATTCAGCATGGATTGGGGATCCCCTATGTAGATGCTCGGCTCGCAGAGCTCTTCCCTTTTTACGACAGGGTGTTTGCCGGCAAGCACAATGCCGAGCCGTATGATATCGGAGACGAGGAGCTGGGGGAGCGGGGTCCTCAACATAAATGGTGATATGCGCAATCCCTCGCCTTCCAGCAAAATCCGTATATCCTCAAGCTTGGATCGGATCTCCACCTCAGGGGCTCCTTCCTTCGGGAAGATCACGAGATCAACGGCCGTAT
>CAYGXB010000432.1:0-2742 GCA_964353605.1 uncultured Bacteriovoracaceae bacterium | reverse complement strand
AAATACAAAGGCAGGGAAGCAGGAGCAACAAGGAGGTCATATGAAGAAGCTTAAATTATCTGTGGGCATCTTGGCTGTGGTATTTTGTCTTAGCAGTTTAGCGCATGCCGCGCCGGTTACCCTGGGTTTCGATGATTTACCGGCGCCCGATCCCGATTTTGGCTCATCTGTGCCGAATGGATACGGCGAACCGTCATGGGAATGGAATGGTATTAATTACATACCAGGCGACACTTATAACTATTCTCAAGGCCTGGTCTCTTCTCCAAATGTAGCTATTGTCGTTCCAGAGTCGCCTGAAATACCGCGTTCCATGACCTTGAGTACGGGTGGCAGCGAATTTAATTTTCTGTCGGCATACCTGACCTCTGGTACGCTAACCGATATGGATGTCTATGTAACTGCCAAGAAGGATGGGAACATCGTCGTAGACAGCATATCCTACCCTATCACCTCTATCCCGACAAAGATCGATTTCAATTTGTACGATGTCGATTATCTGACAATCTGGGCGCCAGCCGAAACCGCGCCATTTTCATTTATGATGGATGATGTTGCCTACAGCACGGACACGCCTGTCCCCATCCCGGCTGCGCTGCTCCTCTTCGGCTCCGGCATCCTCGGCCTTTTCGGCATCAGGCGCAGGTTGAACAGGTAAAAAGGGGAGGGACGCGGCATGCCGTGTCCCTCCCAAAAATACGAGACTCTTCCAAAAATTCCTCGAGCTTCATTGCGTATCTATGTGCATAAACATTGGTCTCCCATTACCTCATTAAAGGGGTTCCTCCTTGCATTTTCGCCATTTATCCATTAATGCTGTAAGTGACAATGGTAAGTTCGCCACACGAAGAGGAGACAATCCAGGATGTACGAAAGCTTTTATGGATTCACGATAAAGCCGTTTCTTCTCGCGCCCAACCCGGACTTTTTTTATTTGAGTCCGAAACATGAGAACGCCCTTACGTACCTCGAATATGGGCTCATGGAGAGGTTGGGCTTCATCCTCCTGACCGGCGAGATCGGCACGGGCAAGACCACCCTCATCAGATACATCCTCAACAAGGTCGAAGCGGACATCGAGACAGCCGTTATCTACAACACCAATGTCTCATCGGACCAGCTCCTGAGCATGATCTTGAGCGAATTCGAGATCGACCCCGGTGTTGTCGGCAAGGCGCAGACCCTGGACATCCTGTACCGATTTCTCATTGAAACCTTCGCCAAAAACAAGCGTGCGCTGCTCGTCATCGACGAGGCGCAGAACCTCTCCCGGGATGCACTCGAGGAGGTGCGCATGCTCTCCAACATCCAGAGCGATGACCAGATGCTCCTCCAGATCATGCTCGTGGGCCAGCCCGAACTCAAGGCACGACTCAAGGGGTCGGACCTCGCCCAGCTCAACCAGCGCATCAATGTCACCTGCCACCTCTCGGCCTTGACCCGCGAGGAGACGGCAGGCTATATCGCCTTCCGCCTCGTGAAGGCGGGCGGCAAGTTGGAAATCTTCACCCCCGCGGCCGTGGACCTGATCTATAAGGCGAGCGGCGGGATACCGCGGACCATCAACCTCCTCTGCGATACGGCGCTGGTATATGGGTTCGCCGATGAGCTTTCCACCATTGACGTCCCGGTCATCGAGCAGGTGATCCAGGACCGGGAGGGGGTGGGCCTTGTTCAGGAGCCTTCTGCGCAAGGTATGCCCGCAGCGCTCGGAACCGCAGGTGAGACGGATGAGATGATTGTGCAGCGGATGAAGAACCTCGAGTCCAGCTTAAGCAAGCTCCAGATGCAGGTGGAATGGCAGGTCGAGGAGCTGGAAAGAAGGGCGCAGGTCTTCAAGGACGATCTGGTGAAGAGATTCAAAGAGCTCTATACCCAGGAACGCCACAGGAACGACAAGCTCCTCCTGGAATACGCGAAGATCAAGGAGAAATACGCCGCCCTGCAGAAGGAGTGGAATGAAAAGAAGAATACCTACAATGATCGTAACGAACTGATCGCCAAGATGAAAGAGCTCATTGCGGCTAATAAAAAGCTTGAGGATGAATACACAAAACTGAAAGAAGCCTATCTGGCACTGAAGAGGGGAAATGTTCGAGAGAAAAAGAGGCAACCGCCTCAGGAAGAGGAATCGTCTTTACCCTCTCCACAGAAAAAGCCCTTCCGCTTCTGGTTCAAAGCGTGAAGTCCATAGAAACACTCTTTCACCTTAAAGGGTATCTCCTTTGCTCTCAATAATATGAATAATACGTCTTGGGAGTGGAGGTGTCCCGGTTGAGGACGAACCCGAGGAACTTCTCCTTCGGGATGAGCTCCAGGGCCTTCTTGACGTCGCCCATGGATGTCTTTCCCGCATCGACTACCATGATGATGCAATCCACAAGGGATGCGAAGGTGATGGCGTCCGCCCCAGAAAGGACGGGCGGGACGTCGAAGATCACGTAGCGATCCGCATAGCGTTGCTTGACCTCGTCCACCAGGGCTCTCATCCTGGGGGAGCTGAGGAACTCGGTGCTTTCCTGGATCGTCCGATCCCCTGATATCAGCGTCATCTTCTCAATCCCCGGCCAGACGATGAGATCCTTCAAGGGCATTTCGTCGATGAGGTAATCGACAAGGCCCTTGTCGTTTTCGATGCCCAGGTATTTATGGACGTCCTGACAGTGGAGATCACAGTCCATGAGGAGCACGGTCTGGTCGAACTCCTTGGCAAAGGTCAGCGCGAGGTTGATGGACAGGAGC
>CAYGXB010000431.1:0-2746 GCA_964353605.1 uncultured Bacteriovoracaceae bacterium | reverse complement strand
GCAAAGAGGCTATCGGCTTGATGAAGGAGATCGACCGCATCCAGGTCGCGCTCGCGCAGGAGATGCAAAAAGGGACCTCCATCCTGGAAGAAAAGATAAACGCCCTCAAAAAAAATACGGCTTCTTTGCGAGGCTACAAGCAGCGGGCACCTGTCCAACCCCGTTTCCTGAACAAACGCACCTGAAGAAAGTATCATCTCATTATTTCCCCGTGGGTCTATGAACAATGCCCGAGTGTGTTTATACCAACCTGCCCCCTTGCCTGCGACAGACCATTGGTTCGATTATATGGTTATACGGCAGGCCTTATGGTCGTGCATTGGGGTTCGGAGGGTTGTAATAACTGATCGTTACCGCTCCCTGTCGACAGGGAGAAGTTGACAGGGGTTCTTATTTTTCATAATGTTCCCTTTATGCAGATAATCCTTGCATCCGCATCACCAAGGAGAAGAGAGCTCCTATCCACTATGGGGATAGACTTTCAGGTGAAAATCCCGCAGGTGGATGAAGAGATCCTTAATGGGGAAAGCCCGTGTGACTTCTGCTTACGGGTCAGCCGGGAGAAGGCCCTGCTCATTGGGAGAGAAAACCCGGAATCCCTCGTGATCGCCGCAGATACCATCGTGGTGATTGACGGGAAGATCCTAGGCAAGCCGAAATATGTGGCTCAGGCCACCACTTTCCTGAAGACCTTGAGGGCACGGGCGCATGATGTATACACCGGATATACGCTCGTTTGCCTGCAAAAGGATTGGATCGTAACGCGGTTGGTGAAGACGACCGTGTATTTCAAAGACATGACGGATAAGGAAATCGCCTGGTATGTATCCACTTGCGAGCCCATGGACAAGGCAGGGGCGTATGCACTCCAGGGGCTTGGGGCGATTTTCATCGACAGGATAGACGGTTCCTACACAAATGTCATCGGGCTGCCGCTCTCGGACCTGTACCATGACCTCAAGGAACACATACCCTGCAATATAGCATAAGGAGGTTACCCATGCGACATTTCATCATGGCGATTGATCAGGGCACAACCGGTTCACGGGTAATGATCGTGGACAAGAGGGGCGACATCGTCTCCAGTGCATATACCGAATTTCCACAGATATACCCACAACCCGGATGGGTCGAGCATAATCCGGAGATCATATGGGATTCAACGCTGCAGGTCATGCGACAGGCTTTGAGAGATGCATCCTTGAAACCCGAAGAGATCCAGGGTATCGGCATCACGAATCAGCGCGAGACCTCGGTACTCTGGGAGAGGAAAACCTTGAAGCCCGTCCACAATGCCATCGTGTGGCAGTGCAGGCGGAGCGCTGCTATCTGCGATGAGCTGAAGAACAAGGGCTATGAGCCCTTGTTCCATGATAAGACGGGGCTCGTACTGGACGCCTATTTCTCCGGCACAAAGGTGAAGTGGCTCCTCGATGAACACCCGGGATTGCGAGAAAGGGCGAAGGCAGGGGAGATCGCCTTCGGCACCATTGACACCTGGCTCATCGCCAAACTCACCCAGGGCAAGGTCCACGTCACGGACTACACGAACGCCTCCCGGACCCTTATGTTCAATATCCATGAAAAGAGGTGGGATGAGGAGCTGTTGAAGATGCTCGATATCCCTTCCCAGATTCTCCCCGCAGCGGTCGCTTCCGCTGGGGTTGTCGGCGAGACGGATGCAGATATTGTAGGCGCCAAGATACCCATTGCCGGGATCGCGGGCGACCAACAGGCCGCACTCTTCGGTCAGGGGTGTTTCTCCGAAGGTCAGGCGAAGAACACCTATGGCACCGGCTGCTTCATGCTGCTCAACATTGGAGGCAAGAAGCTGGATCCGAAGAACGGGCTCATCCTCACCCTGGCATGCGACGAGGACGGGCGACCATGCTACTCAATTGAAGGGTCGATCTTTATCGGGGGCGCCGTCGTCCAGTGGCTCAGGGACGGTCTCGGCCTTATCTCGAGCGCCGCCGAAACCCAGGCCATTGCAGAGCATGTGGATGACACCCATGGTGTGTACATGGTTCCGGCTTTCGCTGGGCTCGGCGCGCCCTACTGGGATATGTACGCCCGGGGCGGCATCTTCGGGATTACGAGGAGCACAACCCGGCCGCATATCATAAGGGCCGCGCTCGAAGGAATCGCCTTCCAGGTCAAGGATCTCATCGGGGCCTTCGAGAGTGCCACGTCTATGCAATTCACCGAACTCAGGGTGGATGGCGGCGCATGCCGGAACGATTTTATCATGCAGTTCCAGGCCGATATCTTGGGATGCACCATAGACCGTTCGCACTACATCGAGTCCACCGGGATGGGGGCTGCATTTCTGGCAGGGATCGCCACTGGATTCTGGTCGCCCGGGAATGACATCAGGAACTTGAGGAAATCGGAAAAGATCTTTTACCCGAAGATCAACGCGGAGACCAGGAAGAAGATCTATGACGGCTGGCTCGATGCGGTGAACAGGGTGAAGTGCAGGATATAATGCGTCTCTTTGAATATCTCGGCAGGATAGCCATCTCATTCCTGGAGCAGATCGGTGCCATCGGCATATTCATCTATCAGGTGTTGATCTGGCTACCGAGAAGGCCCTTTTTCTTCCGTGCGTTGTTCAAGCAGATGGACTTCATTGGCATACGCTCGAGTACCGTCATCCTCCTCACCGGCATATTCACCGGTATGGTCACGGCGCTGCAGTCCGACTACGGGTTCCGCCTCTTCGGAGCGGAATCCCTTGTCGGAT
>CAYGXB010000430.1:0-2752 GCA_964353605.1 uncultured Bacteriovoracaceae bacterium | reverse complement strand
AGGAGTTGAAGCCGCATTATGATACGGCCTCGAAAATGCTGGGCGTGGTTACGAACCCCAGCCTTGACCTCATGGATGACTACCTCAGGGAGACCGCAGCGAGGATGGGTGCCGGTGACACATACGGCCCCACCGAGAACGGCATATACTTCGGTTCACCTGAAGTGCTGGCAGATGACCCGTATTTTGACGGAAAAGGCCCTTCACGTGAAGGCTGCTGCCTTTGCGGGGAGTGCCAGGGCGGCTGCAAGCACGGCTCCAAGAACTCCCTTGACAAGAACTACCTCTATCTGGCCCAGAAATCTGGGGCCATCATTTTGCCTTACCGGGAAGTGACCAATATTATCCCAGGCAAAGACGGCAGATATATCCTTAAAGTGAAGGACACCTCGGGTATTTTCAGAAGGGCCCCTGATGTCAGGGCCTCCAGGGTTATTTTAGCGGCCGGAGTTCTTGGCACGCTCAAGCTTCTCTTCAGGTGCAGAGACGTCACAAAGACTCTGCCCGGCATATCCGGCCGGCTTGGCGAGGTTGTAAGGACGAACAGCGAGTCGATTGTCGGCGTGCTGCCAAAAAATGAGAACCTCGATCTTTCGCATGGCACGTCGATTTCATCGGATTTTTATCCTGACATATACACGCACATTACGCAGAACCGCTTCCCGAAAGCTTACAGCTTCATGCAATCCTTAACCGTTCCCCTGGTGGATGATTCCAATCCGGTGAGGAGGGCGCTGATAACCCTTGGAAAGATGCTGCTGAACCCGGTTCGTCTCTATCGCTTGTATTTTTCAAGGAACTGGCACAAGCGCATAATTGTGCTTACGGTAATGCAGAACCACGACAATCAGCTTTCATTCAGGTATGGGCCGAGCGCCGCATTCTGCTTTATGAAAAACCGCCTGAAGTCATACAGGGTCAAAGGCAAAGAGGCCCCGGTGAATATCCCTGTGGCGAACAAAGCCTGCTCGGTTCTTGCTCAGGTGGCGGACGGCATACCCGGCAATGTCAGCAACGAAAGCCTGATGAACATGTCCACAACCGCTCATATCCTGGGCGGGTGCAACATGGGGACATCACCTGAAAACGGTGTCATCGACTCATCGCATCAGGTCTTCGGCTACCCGGGGCTCTATGTAGCAGATGGTGCGGCAGTGTCCGCCAATGTCGGCGTCAACCCTGCGCTCACGATATTGGCCCTGGCTGAAAGGGCAATGAGCCTGATACCGGAGAAGAAAACCGAGCCGGAAAAGCATACAAAAAAATAGACGGAGAATATGGGGTCACAGGAGAATATGGGGTCAGGTCTCAACATATGACAATGTTGTTGATTGTTGAGACCTGACCCTGCTAGGCTGCATTATTAATTCTTTGCCTGCTGGAGGGTTGCATGGAAAAGGTTAAAGTCTATGGTTACCGCTGGGTTGTTCTTGCAGTTTTTATGCTCGTGAATATCATTATGCAGATGCACTGGTTAACTTTCGCACCTATTACATCAGAAGCAGTTAAATTCTACAATGTTACAGAACTAAAGATAGGTCTTTTTTCAATGAGTTTCATGATAATGTTCCTATTCATGTGCATACCGGCGTCTTATATTATAGATACATACGGCACCAGGGTCGGTGTAGGGATAGGAGCAGTGCTTACGGCGATCTTCGGTATGACTAAGGGCATCTATGCAGACAGTTACAATGCAATACTGATCTCCTCATTTGGTCTGGCGGTCGCTCAGCCGTTTATTTTGAACGCCATTACAAGGATAGCGGCAGATTGGTTCCCTCTTGAGGAGCGGGCAACAGCAGCCGGGCTATCTGTACTTTCACAGTACCTGGGTGATCTTGTAGCCATGGCATTAACGCCCATTCTATTCAAGTTCCTGGGGATGAAGGAAATGCTGATGTCCTATGGAATAGCATCAGTAGTAATAGGAGTCATCTTTTTTATTTTTATAAAAGACAAACCTCCAACGCCTCCTTCGCTAAAGCATGAAGTTCGTCATAGTGTTTTTGTCGGACTTAAGCATATGTTCACGATCAAGGATATGATATTGCTCCTGATCTTTCTTTTCATCGGGTCAGGGATGTTCTATGCTGTGAGCACATGGATAGATCCGATTCTAAGACCTGGAGGCACCAACATTAGGGGTGTCAGTATCGAACAGGCAGGACTTATAGGTGCAGCCATTTTTGTTGGCGGCAGTATAGGTGCGGTCATAATTTCCATTCTTTCTGACAGGCTAAAAATGAGGAAACCATTCCTGGTCATCTGCATGATAGGCATAATACCTGGACTGGCGGGATTTACATTCCTGAACGGCTTTGTTCCCCTGCTGATAGCAGGTTTCGTACTGGGTTTCTTTGTCATGAGCACAGGCCCGATCGCTTTCCAGTACGGCGCAGAAGTCGGTTTCCCCACTCCCGAGTCGACATCACAGGGAATACTTTTACTCGCAGGTCAGATCTCGGGAATCATCTTCATCTTCGCGATGGATAAATTCAGGGACCCCGTGACAGGCTCGATGACACCCTCTATGATTGCATTTCTTGTAATGATGAGTATCAGTACTGTACTTGCAGCTATATTGATGAAGGAATCGCCAATGATCATGTCTGCAACAGAGCCTGCAAAGAAAGCTGAAAAATCCGATTGAAGAGGGGAATATGGGGTCACCCATTAAAAGGTGCCTGTCAAGAGAGTAAGTTTCTCCTTAGGAACCATGGGGTGTCAAGAACCATGGGGTGTAAGGCCT
>CAYGXB010000429.1:0-2759 GCA_964353605.1 uncultured Bacteriovoracaceae bacterium | reverse complement strand
GACACGCCACATGAAGAAGGATATGACACACAGCGAGGCTGCGTCAACCAAAAGTCGGGACGTGTTGACGGAAATCTTGCAACAAGGGGCTCAGAAAATGCTGGCTACGGCCATTGAAAACGAAGTGGTCGAATATATCGGCGAGCACGAAAACCAGCGTGATGCCTGTGGATATCGGCTGGTTGTCCGAAACGGCTGGCTGCCGGCCAGGACGATTCAGACCGGCGTAGGCCCCGTCGAAGTTGAGCAGCCCCGGGTCAACGACAAGCGAATTGATGAAGACGGCCAACGCATCCATTTTTCCAGCAAGATTCTTCCGCCTTACCTGCGGCGGACTAAAAGCATCGACGAGTTGATCCCATGGCTCTATCTCAAAGGCATCAGCACCGGGGACTTCACAGAGGCCTTGCAGGCCTTGTTGGGGTCGCAAGCACCGGGCTTATCTGCGACCAACATCGTCCGTCTCAAGGAGTCCTGGCAGCAGGAATGGGCCGGCTGGTCGAAGCGTTCGCTGGAGGGCAAGTATTACGTTTATCTTTGGGCCGACGGCGTCTATTTCAACATCCGCCTGGAGGATCCGGGCAATAACAAGCAGTGCATCCTGGTGCTCATGGGGGCTACGTCAGACGGTCGCAAGGAACTGATTGCCATTGCCGAAGGCTATCGTGAATCGGCTCAGTCATGGCGGGAACTGCTGTTGGACGTCAAGAACCGTGGTTTATCGCAGGCGGCCAAGCTGGCCACTGGCGATGGGGCTCTGGGTTTCTGGGCGGCCCTGCGGGAGATTTATCCGGCGACCCAAGAGCAACGCTGCTGGGTCCACAAGACGGCCAATGTGCTCAATAAGCTGCCCAAATCCCTTCACCCGAAGGCCAAATCGATGCTGCATGACATCTGGATGGCCGAGACACGCAAGCAGGCTGATACGGCGTTTGACCTGTTCATCACGACCTTCCAGGCGAAGTACCCCAAGGCTATCGAATGCCTGGCAAAAGACCGGGATGTCCTGTTGAGCTTTTATGACTTTCCGGCCGAGCATTGGGTGCATCTGCGGACGACCAATCCGATTGAATCGACGTTTGCGACGGTACGGCTGCGAACACGTCGAACAAAAGGCTGCGGCAGCCGGACGGCCTGTTTGACGATGGTCTTCAAGCTGGCACAATGTGCCGAGAGGCACTGGCGGCGGCTGAATGCAAAAGAACTGATAGTTGAAGTTATGTGGGGAATCACATTTGTAAATGGTATCAAGGAGATCGCCGCTTGAATCATGAATGGCCAAATACCGGCAACTGTAAGAAACATGGACTCGCCTTCGGCGAAGCTGTTTTGATGTCATCACCCCCCAGCCGAAGCCAGATATGCGGGCAAGCCAGGCGTCAGAGCTTTGCCGAATCTGGCTTTGGAGGCTGGGCTGTCCCATGTACCCCGAGGTGGGATGAAAAGATCAAGACAGCCCGCGAAGCGGCTCCGCCGTTGCGCCGAAAAAAATCTTATCCACAACATTTGACAATATCTCGGAGTTTTTGGACAGTACGCTGAAGCTCGCTTCACCAGTCTGCGCCGGCGAGGTCGATATCGCCGGGCGGAAATCGCCCTACCTTCAAAGGAAAGCACATTGTGATGTTCTTGGGGGGTATCGGTGTCCTGCCTTGTTTCTCATCCTGCATATAGACCACGGCGTCGAGTCCGGTACATCCCATGCGTTGGTAAACAGGCTCAGGCCGGCTGATACAGAACAGAAGCCCGGCGTCGAAGCCACGCCCCTGCGCTTCTTCCATTGCAACGGCCATCATCCTGTCCGACAGGCCTGTCCCCCGATAGTCCGGTAGCACGCAGAAACTCTGTATCCCCGCGACACGCAGCGACGCATACGCCAGCCCTACGGATACGCGGCGGTCCACCAGCGCAGCATGTGCAACAATGGAATTTCTCTCATCCGTGCCGATTACGCGAAAGGCTGGGATGCAGTGCCACCAGCTCTGGCGACTGTAGTAATCACGGTCAGCAGGAAAACACTGCACCAGAAGTCTGCAAATCGCTTCATTTAGAGCGGGTGACAGATCTTGCTCGTAAACGACAACAAGGTGTGGGTCGCTGTTCTTTGCGGTCACTTTCATTCTCTACTACGCTGCCGGTGGGCCCTTCCCAAGTTTCGCCAATACTGCTATCTGCAACAGAGGCGCCCTGAACTGACAATTCTTGCCGGCTTACGATTGACAAGGCCGTGTGCACAAAACTAAGCGAGAGTCATCAGCAGCCCTATGGCCAGAAGCAGGGTCCCAATAAGGTGCGAAAACCACATATTTTCAAGTCCTGCAGATGGCGTGACAACCTGATATATTACGCAGACCGTAATCATCAGCACGGCAAATGCCGTGAGGCTTATTCCAATCGCTTTCCTTTGGTTCATTTGTCCCACAAGTCCACCTACAAGACCAGCCAGAAAATCAACGTCAACGCTATTCCTACAATGAGGGATACGACGCTCCAGAATCGCCAATCCATAAGCACACCGACTTTCTCTTCCTGCTCGTCTGATTTGCTGCTCCAACAAAGCCCCTTCAATTTCTCATCGGGATACGGCTTTGTGAACCGGCTGCCGAACACGATCACCAGCGCGGTCAGAATGCCTCCCGCCCATCCGGCCCAGACGAATGACCACCAGTACGGCGTGACGACAGGGCCCACGAATCTATCCAGAACAAAGGCAGATACGGAGCCTGCCAAGAGGCCGACAAAGGCCGGCAACGCCGTTG
>CAYGXB010000428.1:0-2766 GCA_964353605.1 uncultured Bacteriovoracaceae bacterium | reverse complement strand
CGAGCTCATCGCATCCCTCTTGGTTGCCCTCTTCTAAAAGGCACGACATGTCGTGTCCACCCATTACATAACGGCGTACGAGGCGACCTTGTCGCCCACCTGGGTGGTCGAAAGACCCATACTTCCTGCCGCGAGCGACTTTATGTCATTCTGCAACGCCGTAACGATCCCTTTCTCTATTCGAGCGGCCGCATTGTCCTCGCCGAGCGTTTTGAGCATCATGTATGCAGCACAAATCGCCGCCAGGGGATGATGTTCTTGCCTGTATACTTCGGGGCCGACCCTCCGATAGGCTCGAACATGGATACTCCCTGCGGATTGATGTTCCCGCCTGCGGCGATACCCATTCCGCCTTGAGTGATCGCCCCCTCCGGCAGGATCTCGCCTGTTCTCAGATACCTGGCACCACCGAAATCAAAGCAAGCGAAATTCGGCTTTACTCTTTCGAGTGCGGCTATGGCATCAAGCACTTTGATCCCTTCCGCAACGACCTCCGGACCTGTTCCCTCTCCGGGAATCACCGTGATATCGTACGACTTCGCCATATCCACCTACCCCAGTTATAAGATTTTCGATGGCACGTTGGTAGCCTAGTCCCCTGCCAAAGTCAAGCTGGAAGCAGTTCCATCCTGACTCCCCGACCCTTCTCGTTCCCCAGGGAACCTGTGGAGGCCACCCTCCCATGGATGAGCGGGGGAACCTATATTCAGTCTTCCTTGCCTCGTTCAGACATCGATCCACTCTCCCCTCGGAGAGGATCAAATTAAGGGGGTCGAAGCGCAGCTGCCTTTATGCTTAAAGAACGTTACCGGACCTCACTTCTTGCCTAGGAATTTCAAGAGCTCCTTTATATCGGGCAACTCCTTGATGGGGTAGACTTTGACAAAGACAATCTTGCCCTTCTCGTTCACGATGATGTTTGCCCGTTCCGAGTAGCCGTCCTTCTCCCGGAATATACCCAGCGCGGCGGCCAGCCCGCCGTGCGGCCAGAAGTCGGCGAGGAGCTGGGTATCCTCAATCTTGAGCTTCTTGGCCCAGGCATACTTGCTGGGCACGCTGTCCACGCTGACGCCCAGCGCCACCGTGTTCAGCTTCTCCAATGCCGCCCGGTTGCGCTCCAAAGACTTCATCTGACGCGAGCATACCCGCGTCCAGGCGAGCGGATGGAAGGAGAGCAGGATCTTCTTGCCAACAGCCTTGGATGAATCGAATTCGACGCCGTGCTGATCCCTGAGCTTGAACTTCTTGAGCTTTTCACCTGCCTTTACCATGCTAAACCTCCATAATTTTTTATTGAGGGCGATCACAAGCCCCTCGGAGACCCCTCCAGTGTCTTCCCTCATTGTGCAGCATGCCGGTCGATGTACCCCCTGATATACCTCTCCACCTTGGCCTTGGGGGAATAGATCCCAAAATGGCCTTCGCAGAGGATATCGGCCTTAAGAGCAATGAGCATCTCCATGGACTCCCGCCAATCTCCAATATCGGAGCCGAACTCGGGGTGGAACGGACCGTGAATGTCCTGGCCGAAGAGCACCCGCTGCCCGGCCCGGTCGAGATAGACGGCAATGGAGCCGGGGGTGTGGCCCGGCGTATGCAGGCAATGCACCTCCTGATTGCCGATGGTGAGCATTTCATGTTCGGCCTTCAGCCGGAGGTCCACCGTGGTCTGCGGCAGCTTTACCCCATACCAGCCCGCCGCGGTGCGCTTCGGATCGCCCTTCTCGATGGCGTCCGCATCCCTGTCATGCGCTACAACCTTGCAGTGATATTTCTCCCGGAAATACTGCACCGCTCCGATATGATCCACGTGGCTATGAGTGAGGATGAGGGTTGAGATGGACCGCGGGTCAAGACCGGTTTCCTTGATATTATCTATTAGGAGGCTCGCGCTGTTGCCTGCACCGCAATCGATCATCAACAGTTTGCCCCTGCAATCCACGATGAAGACTGTGGCATCTTCAGGATAAGATATATCCGGTCCTCCTACCATGTATATGCCCTCGATGATCAGTTCTGCCTCCATACCCCCCTCTCAATGTGTTATAAAAATACCCTTCAGAGATCAAATGTCAATCCTCGACCATGGCTCCTCTCACGAATGCATGTACCGGCTCATGAGCTTCGTGGGATAGCCGTCGACCGTTGAAGTATGAGGATGTGGGGCAGTCACCCTCCGAAGCCTTTGAAATTTTCGGAAAGCAACTGGGGGAAACCATTTTATCAAAACGGTTCCCCCGAAAATCTTATCGAAGAGTGGTCTTGACGAAGCACCAGCCGCCGTCTCCGCCTTCGGAGGCGGGAGTCTCATCGCCCCCTTCTTCGGGTTTGGCTGAGGCCGAGAGCGGGAGCTGGGAAGCGTTGCCCGCCCCGTCATAGGCGATGACGGTGTAGTAGGTATAATTGTTCGGCATCTGCACGTACACGGTGGTGCCACCGGTGGCGGGGTAGACTTGTTTAACGAGGGCGGCGGCGCTAATGGTCGTCACGTCGATGGGTCTGTTCGCACCGAAGATCTTGAGGAGCTTGGCCTGGCCGATAAAGCCGTCGTCACCGGGGCAGGTGAAAGAAAAGCCGTCGTCGGTCCAGGCATAGGATGTGACGGCTGCCGGAGGTATGGCATCGGTGGCGAGGTTGGAGGTATTGTGGTTGTCATGGCCATAGGTGGGCCAACCAGAGACCCGGCTGGCAACCCCCGGCGTATCCCAGACGAATATCGCGCCCTCGCGGGTGACGACCGCCAGCTCGTTGCGGCCGTCGTTGTCG
>CAYGXB010000427.1:0-2769 GCA_964353605.1 uncultured Bacteriovoracaceae bacterium | reverse complement strand
ACTCGATATGCATCAAAACTTATGGGGCTTGCTACCCTAACCAGATGCCAGTGTCAGTATCAGTGGCTCAATGAGCCAGGATATAATCCATCTAGGGATGAAGCAGGTCGCTGGATTGGAAGAGAATTGCCCAAGGGAAAAGAAAGCTGGCACCTAACCCAAGAAGAAAAAGAGAAGGTTATTGCTGGTTGCGACTTGGTTATACTTAAACAATTAAAAAAGTGGGATGCGTTCCTTTTTGATAAATTCTTTGGACAAAGCATGAATAAGCAATACCAAGGGTGCATTGAATTCCTAAGAGACAATGACATTACGTGGGAAATACATGGGTGCAATTCCCCCGATGCATGCAACGATGTGTACGTTAAATACGGAAACCGTGCTGTCCCAAATGGTGATGGCCCTGACCCTCATGCCGCTGGAAGGCATGGTGATAAACAGGAGAAGCGAGAGCCATCAATGGCACAGGCCTATCAAATGGGAGTTTCGTTTAGGACAAGCAAGCCAAAGTATTATGGCTTCTTCAATAGAAAGACGGAAGACCAACTACCGGCAGACTTGACAAGGGCTACGTTCGACGTTGTAGGAGAGATCATCCGTGGATACCTTGGAAAAAGTTGAGGACAAGGCCAATGTTGCTTACAGAATTTATAACGACATTAAAGAGGCACGGTCAGAAGCTGGGAAACAATTTCTCCGCCTTGGTTCTCTGTTCAAAACCATCAGAGACCAGCATCTATATACATATCTGGATTGCTCCTCGTTCGAAGAATTCCTTGGCATGCCAGAACTGGGATTCGCCAGAGCAACTGTGTTCCTTTTTATACGGGTCTTTGATACGTGCATTGGAAGACTCGGCCTTGAAGCGGATAGAGTTTCACGCATCGACATCTCCAAGCTGCAATTCATCTTACCGGTTATTGATAAGTTCCCTGATGAAGCGGAGGGGTGGGTGGTTAAGGCTGAGGTATTGGGTAGAGAAGACCTACGTAGAGAGGTTGCGGAACGGCAGGGTAAGGCGTATAAGGAGTTAAGGTATGCTAAGGAACAAGCAGAACAGGATTTCACGGCTGACTACGTTCTATATGTGCGGTCTAGTGGATGCTGTGCTTGCGGAGCAAAAGGGGATGCAGACCCCCACCACTTCCCAAGGACAAAAGGAGCTGGAGCTGGAGAGATGGAGGTTATACCTCTCTGTCGCAAATGCCATACTGAATCACATACAGACCCACATAAATTCCTTATTGAAAATGAACACAGAATCTTCGGATACTTCTACGATACAATCAAGCGTGCAGTGAAGGTGCTAAGTGGCGAAAGCATACATAGAGAAGCCTAGATGTGGAACGTGTTATGAGTATTTCACGGTTCGAGAAATTCCTGATGAAGTTGGTGGACCACGTGGGAAGGTGGACTATCGTTGCCAGTGCTGTGGTAATCATATTGTACTTCATGATATGGTTTTTGAATTACCTAAGCCAATAAGGAAAAGGAGAAAAAAAGGTGAAGGGATTGTTAGAACATGCGAGGATTTATCGGGACCTGGGCTTCAGCGTGATACCCCTCAAGAAGGACAAGAGACCGTTGATAAAGTGGGAACCGTATCAGGAAAGAAGGGCAAGCGAAAAAGAAATCCTTGAATGGTTTGATAAAGATACTGGGCAGATGATCGGAATCGTTACTGGTAAGATCAGCAATCTATCCGTCATAGATGTTGACAACGAAGAGGGAAAGAGGGCCATCAAAGACATGCTTCCTGATGATTTTACAGCACCGACTGTGTACACTCCACGTGGAGGGTTTCATCTGTACTGCCTGTATGCAGATGGCCTGCGGAACATGGCTAAGATAGCTGGTGGTATAGACGTACGCAGTGAAGGTGGGTACGTTGCCGCTCCTCCGTCAGCAAACGATAAGGGGGCATATGTTTGGGACACAATCTTCTCTCCGTGGCGTGTTAGGTTCCCAAAGGTGCCAGAAGTATTCTTGCAATACAGGGCACTGTGCGAGACAGCCCACATAACAGAAGACGGTGACATGTTTACAGAAGGAAGGCGGGACAACGACCTGTTCCATGCAGCCAATGTCCTGGTTAAGGGCGGTATGCCTGTGGATGAAGTCCAACAGATTATACACATATTGGCAGAGTCGTGTGACCCGCCTTTTCCCCAAGAACAGGTTGCCGATAAGGTTAAATCAGCCGTGGAAAGGGGCCTACGAAGGGAGAGAAACCTGACCCAAGAGGTGAGAGAATGGATTATGTCGTCAAGCGGGGTGTTCCTGTCGTCAGAGCTTTCTAGATGTCTCCAACTGTCGTCAAGGGACGACCTAAAGAACCTTTCGAAGATACTCTCCAGGCTACACGAGGAAGGTGTCGTCGAGAAACACGGCAACAGGGCGGGGATGTTCCGAAAGGTAGAGAGGGAGTTCAAGGAGATGAACTGGCAAGATGCCAGCATACGCCCAATCGAAATCATGTACCCACTTGAGCTTCATAAGGTATTCAACACCTATGCTAAGAACGTTGTCGTCATAGCTGGGGAAAAGGATTCAGGGAAGACAGCCTTCATGCTTGACTTCATAAAGAAGAATCAGAACAAGCACAAGATACACTACTTCACTAATGAGATGGGTAACGAGGAGCTCAAGATCAGGCTTCTTGCACACAAGGACATGAAGCTTGGCGATTGGAAGTTCAAAGCATATGAGGTAGGTGGGGCGTGGGAGGACATAGTCCAGCCTAACGATGTTACCATCGTAGATTACATC
>CAYGXB010000426.1:0-2769 GCA_964353605.1 uncultured Bacteriovoracaceae bacterium | reverse complement strand
ATGTAGATATTATCTCTGAGAGACTTCGCAGCCGGAACATTATCGTCATCAATGCGGGAATAAACAGCGAGCTGGCGTATAATGTGGTGCAGCGGCTCGACGAGATCATCGCGTGCAACCCCGATTTCATCACCATTCTCATCGGGAGCAACGACGCCTACGGGGCCGTCAGCGACAGGATCGCCCGCCAAGAGATCAAGGAAATGAAGCTCCCGCAGCGGCCAACCCGACCATGGTTCAGGGAGAACTACCTGCAGATATGCTCCACGCTCCAATCGCGCACGCATGCCAAGATCGCGCTCCTCTCTCTGCCCCCCATCGGGGAAGTACTCGATCATCATGCATTCAAGCAATCCGAGATCTACAGCCGGACCGTCAAGGAAGTGGCCGAGATGCAGAAGCTGACCTATCTCCCACTCCATGAGCGCATGGTCGACTTTCTGCGTAATCACCCTCATATCCCCAAGTATCCCTACCGGGACGACGAACAGCTCATGTATATCGCCATTGCGAAGCATTTGCTCCTGGGTCGGAGCTTCGACGAGATATCCCAGGCGAACGGATTTCTCCTTCTCACAGATCACCTGCACCTCAACAGCCGGGGGGCCCGGATGGTCGCCGATCTGATCGAAGGATTTGTTTTGGGGCAGCCTCCAGGGTAAGGAGGACATGATGGTATCAATACGCTGGACAGGGGCGGCCGGTCTCGAATTCCTGCATACCGGCAAGGTCTATCTGATGGATCCCTATATCTCACGCGCGGGTAAGGCCGCGATATTTTTCGGCGGCTTGTGTCCGCGCCGAGAGGCCATTACGCGCTACCTGAAAACCCTGCCCGGGGAATTGCAGGCAGTCATGCTCGGGCATACGCATTTCGATCATGCCCTCGATGTTCCCGAGATCGCAAAGCTTTCGGCAGTTCCCTTTATCGGCAGCGCGAGCCTCGCCGTATTGATGGATCTCTTCGGGATGAAGAATTGCGTCACGGTTTGCCGCGGCAGGGAGCGCCTCGAACTGCCAGGCGGGGCGGCGGTTACGATGATCCCCTCCCTGCATGGCAAGGTTTTTTTGGGACACACCCCCTATCCCGGCGATATAGAGCCGGGTAAAGGACTGCCGCTGAGGGCAAGGGACTACCGCCACGGGCAGGTCTTTAGCATGCGTCTCGAACTGGGCGGCATGCGCTTCCTGCATGTGGGGAGCGCCAACCTGATCGATGCGGAGCTGGAAGCGCATGCCTGTGATGTGCTGTTCATGTGCCTGCCGGGCTGGCGGAGCATCCCGAATTATCACAGGCGACTCCTCACCAGGGTGAGGCCGAGGGTGATCGTGCCCTTCCATTTCGACGACTTTTCCGCTCCTTTGCACGTAGACGGTTCGGCGCCCGATCTGCCCATCCTCTCTACGGTCCGCTTTTTGGCCCAGATCGCGGAACATGCCCCCCAGGCTCAGGTGATGTGGCCGGCGGTGAACAAACGGATGGAGTTTGATGCCTAAAATTCTCAAACCCCACCTCCCCCATGATTCTCCAGGGGTGCCAAGTTGGTCGGGGGAATTCAGCCTTTATTGGAGGTGATGGATGACTGACAAAAAGCGCCTGTTTTTCATCGATAACAGCAGGATCTTTCTCATTCTCCTCGTGATCGCCCACCATGTGGGGCAGGCCTATGGCCCGACCGGGGGCTGGTGGGCGTATCAGAATCCGGAGCGCATAAGCATCCTCGGATTCTTCTTCACGGTCAACCGCTCGTTCTTCATGAGCCTTTTCTTCATGATCTCCGGCTACTTCATGCCCTCGTCCTTTGACCGCAAGGGCGCCAAAGGATTCCTCAAGGACCGCTGCTGGCGCTTCGGCATCCCGCTCCTGTTCTTCTTCTTTATCCTCATTCCCATCCAGCACTATGCCTATTTCCTCCATTTCCGGCATTATGGACACATCCCCTTTTGGACCTACTATGTGGGCTACTACCTCGGCCTCGGCGTTAGGCCCGCGGACTGGAGCGGGCCGAGCTGGCCAGAGTTCAACTTTGGCCATCTCTGGTTCATTGAGCACCTGCTCGTTTTCGCTATCTGCTATGCCCTCCTGCGCACGTTCTGGAAAAAGCCGGCCAAGACAAGAGCTGAATCCAACCCACCGGGGAACAAGGAGATCTTTCTGTTGACCCTTACCATCGCGGTCATGTCCTTCATCATTCGGCTCTGGTACCCGATCGACAAATGGATCGGCTTCCTGGGCATCATCCAGACCGCCTTTGCCGATGTGCCGCGGGATCTGAGCTGGTTCATCGTGGGCGTCATCGCCTATCGGAGGAACTGGTTCTTCTCCATCCCCAAGCGGACCGGCCTGGTCTGGCTCTCTATCGGCATCGCCATGGCCGCCCTCTGCTATGTCCTCGGGCCGTTGCATCTGTTCCCCTGGAGCGGGGGCGGGGTCAGCCTGGAAGCCTTCATTTACCCCGTCTGGGAGGCCCTACTCTGCAGCGGCTTGTGCATTGGTTTGCTCGTGTTCTTCCGCGAGAATCTCAATCATCAGGACCGACTTGCGAAAACTCTGGCTGAAAACACGTATGGGGTCTACCTCTTCCACGTTCCCCTGGTTGTCTCGCTGCAATATGCGATCAGTGGTCTTGTATTGGGCCCCTTTCTGAAGTTTCTGCTCGTGTTTATCCTGGCTGTGCCGATCACCTTCACCCTGTGCAACGGACTCAGAAAGTTGCCGGTGATGAGGACGATTTTGTAAAGCAAGGGAGAAGAGTGAAGGCAGAAGCG
>CAYGXB010000425.1:0-2772 GCA_964353605.1 uncultured Bacteriovoracaceae bacterium | reverse complement strand
ATCCCGGTATCGTCCCAGACCGTTTCCAAGACTAGGCCGCGCCCCTAAACTTCTGTAAATAGGATACGGCTTCCGTTCTTTGACGGCAAAAGCCATCGCTCTCCAAGATAAGGGATTGTCTACTGGATTCCTTATCTGAAAGGAAAAACGATGGCTAAGAAAAAGAGTATGACCATGGAGGAGGCCTTGCAAGTAATCCTGGCCTCCGAGGGAGACAACCCGTTTCGGGCCATGCTCGAATTCATCGCCCAGAGCGCGCTGGAGTTCGAGATGACCGAGCACCTGGGGGCGGGCCCCTACGAGAGGACGGAGGAGAGGGCCGGCTACCGCAACGGCTACAAACCCCGTATCCTCATCACAGCAGTGGGGGACCTCCACCTCCTGGTCCCCCAGGATAGGGACGGCACCTTTTCCACCTCCCTTTTCGAGCGTTATCAGCGAAGCGACAAAGCCCTGGTCCTGGCGCTCATGGAGATGTACGTGCAGGGCGTCTCCACCCGCAAGGTGGCCGCCGTGACCGAGGCGCTATGCGGCCGCTCCTTCTCCAGCCAGCTCGTCTCCAAGCTCGCCAAGTGCCTAGACGAGAAGGTGGCCGAGTGGAGGAGCCGCCCTCTTGAGGGCACCTATCCCTACCTCATCGTGGACGCGAGATACGAGAAGGTGCGCCGTGGCGGGCGCGTCGTATCCCAGGGGATCCTCATCGCGATGGGGATCAACTCCGAGGGTATGCGCGAGATCCTGGCGGTGGAGATAGCCGACACCGAGAACGAAACCACCTGGTCCGATCTCTTTCGGGACCTGAAGAAAAGGGGCCTGGCCGGCGTGGAGCTGGTGACCTCCGATGCCCACGAGGGCATCAGAGCAGCAGTTGCGCGCTACTTCCAGGGGGCCTGCTGGCAGCGCTGCCAGTTCCATTTCATCAGAAACCTGCTGCCCCTGGCCGCCAAGGGACAGAAGCAGGACCTGCACACAGACCTGCGCGCCATATTCGACGCGGAGGACCCGGAGACGCTCGATTGGCGCCTGCAGGAGATCACCAGGAAGTGGGAGGAGAGGCGGCCGGCGGTGGCGGAGAAGATCGATGAGGAGATAATAGACACCCTGGCCTGCTTCTGCTTCCCCCGCCCCCACAGAAAGAGGATCAGGACCACCAACGCGCTCGAGCGCCTCAACCAGGAGATAAAGCGCAGGACCCGGGTGGTGAGGATCTTTCCCGATCCCGCTTCCGCCCTGAGGCTCATCGCCACCCTGGCCATGGAGCAGAACGAGGACTGGGACAGGCGGTATCTGGACATGAGCCTGCTGGAGGAATGGTCGGCGGCAGACGACGAGATGGCCCGCGCGGTCATGAGGATGACGGATGACCCGACCACAGGTGAGTGGGTGGGGCTTATGGCGCCGGCGGGGTAAGGCGGCAAACGACCGCCTGACCTGTCGCCTTTTCGCCGGCTTCTCTTAAAAACCGCATAGGGAAACGCAAGATATCTTTCGCCGCCGGGCTCTATCTCCGGATGCCGGCCGAGCGAGAGGAGGTGACGCCTGCCCGCATACAGATACAGGGGTGGCCTTCCCACCAACGATACTTGGTATTGAGGATAACAACCGGGAGGTCTATCTTAAGAGACGGGTTATCCTATAACCTTATCTTGGAGTGGCAATCATTTACAGAACGATGTGGGCACAACTATCCCATGCCCGATCTGTAACGCCCGGGTGTGCATGACAATGTCACGATCTGTTCCCTGCAGCGCCTTGCGTTGCGAGCCTCAGGCGAGCAATGCCAAGACCTGACCCCACTTCCCATTGCCTGAGTCCACTGCCTTCATATGCAGTACGGATCCAGCCCAGATGCGCATACAGACTGAATAACGCATTTGTAATATACTCGTGGGCAAGGGGTGATAGCCTTGGCGGATGGCTTGGAACATGTTGCCAGTGAAGAAATACCGGTTCCTCGCGGACCCTATACACCCGCGGTGGTCTGGGGTGACCTGGTGTTTATCTCCGGGCTTCTTGCGGTAAAGCCGGATGGCGTCGAGGTAAGCGGGGACATCCGCGAGCAGGCGATGATCGTTCTGCGCAACCTCAAGCACTTGCTGGAGGCCGCGGGCAGCGGATTGGAGAAGGTGCTCTCGGTCACGGTATACCTGGACGATATAACCGACCTGCCGGCTTTCAACGAGGTCTACGAGGAATATTTCAGGCCACCTTACCCATCGCGGTCAGCAGTGGGTGTTTCTCTGCTGGAGCCGTTCCAGGTCCAGATATCAGCCGTGGCCCATCGGGACCAAACATGTAAATAAAAGGTGGAGACGCGGGGACGTTGCTGACAACGAAAGGCGGTAGTGAGGCCTCTGCGTGAAGGAGGGAGGGGAAGATGAGCAAGGTCGCGGTGGTAGGTGCAGACAAGGATCTCAACGCGGCAGTGGAGGAGGTCTTTTCCCCATTCGGGGGGATAGGATCGGTCCTGGGAAAGAAAAAAGAAGTCTTCATCAAGGTCAACGGGGTCGATTACAAGTCCCACAGCTACACGGACCCGGCGGTTGTGTCCACGGTTGTGAGGCTATTCAAGCAAGCCGGTGCCCGCAACGTCTATGTCATGGAGAACACCACCCAGGCAAACTTTACACGCCTGGTCTTCCGTATAACCGGCTTGGATAAGGCGGCCAGGGAGGCGGGAGCGGTCCCTCTCTTTCTGGATGAGGGAAAACAGGTGGAGATCACCCTGCCTACCCTGGGATACAACGTCCACGTCTCCCACTGGATAAAGGA
>CAYGXB010000424.1:0-2778 GCA_964353605.1 uncultured Bacteriovoracaceae bacterium | reverse complement strand
GTGCGACTGAAGGCGCTCGCGCTTTCTGAAGCGCTGATCGTGAACTATGCCGACAAGCGGGTCATGCATGACAAGGTGGTGTCTCTTTCGGGGAGGTTCGCTGATCTCATGGAACGCTATGGACAGGATGAGGTGCGCCGGGAAAAGATTATGCAGCTTTATGCTTGCTCCCTCGCGATGGAGGAGATCATTTTCTCGGCGACCGGTATGGATCCCCTGCGGCTCAACAATCTAAATCTGATACCGGAAAATCACGCGTTCTATGGTGGACATGGTATCCGGGGAGAGCACGGCTCGGTTGAATTGCAGGATGAGGATGTATATCCGAAAGGGGTAAACAAGGATCAGCCTTCCCTGATCCATAAATGACACCCTCTGCGGGGTGCTCGTTATCAGATCACCCAGGTATTCGGAGAGATTGAGATAGAATTTGGCCACAAATGAGATATTGACCTCCCGGGCAAAGCTCCCACTCTGATAGAGCGTCTCCCCCGTATGGGTAATGAGGGCGAGGCCCTTAAATTCATTGAGGGAAGCTACATTCTTGACCAGCATGCGGGTCGGCTCGTCGATCGGGGCGAGGTCGTGATCCGCAACCTCCCCCTTCTCCAGAGCCAGACTCATTTCGTCCGCCTTGCGCATACCTTCGATAAGGAGGTATTCCCAATTCGAGCTTACGGTCCTCTTGGGTGCTTTCTCCCCCCCGACAAACCGGAAACTGCCGCTCTGCCATGAGAGTATGGTGAAGAGTGCCTCCTCGCCTTCGAGTGCTCCGACCTGGGCATGGGGGATTTGCCCGTCCTCGAAATAGATGACACCCTCCCTACTTTCCTTCTTGACATAGAGAGCCGTGGTGATCTGGCTCAAGCAATTCATCTGGATGAGGTCGGGCAATTGCAGACCTGATATGCTCCCCTTGAACCCCTTTTCACCGTCTTCACGTAATGCTTTGAGGATCAGAGAGCGCATCTGATCCAAGTCGAACGGCTTCTCGATGTAATAGAGAGAGCCCCGGGCCTTAGCCTTTTCCTTTATCTCGGAAGAACCATAGGCGGTCATGATGATGACCCTGGTCGACGGTATCTCCTGCTTTATCTTGACTAGGAGGTCCAGGCCGTCCACCCCCGGTAGCCGAATGTCGAGGACCACGACGTCGAACGAGCGTCGCTTGAGCAGAGAAATTGCAGTCTGTCCGTCGCTGGCCGTCGTAACCTCATAGATCTCACGGTCTCTGGCAAGTGTCTTGGAGAGGGACCAGATCAGGGTCTCCTCATCGTCAACAATAAGTACCTGTTTTGCCATGCTATCGTTCTCCCAGTCTCTCCAGTGCCATGGTGAGTGAGGTCTTTATCCTTAAGAATGATGCCGAGAACGATTTGTTTTCCCGTTCCCTACCGGCAGGGGTCTCTGCCTCAAAATTTCCGAGAGACAGTTCTTCGAGCGCCTTCAACAGGGCATCGATCGATCTCCCTGCCGATAGAGATACGATGACCGAGATTATGATGGCTACAACGATCCCCGCGCCGAGGAATATGACGAGAGCCATCTTCACATTTTTCATATTTTGCTTAATGAGCGAGTCTTGAACGGAAAGCAGGTCCCGTTCCCATGTCTTGGGCTTGAGTCCGATGAGGGTTGTATTGCCATTCAAGGGTTTAATGGCTACCATATAGTCATCCGTGACGATCTGTGAGGTATTCTTGATCTGCATGGCAGCAATGATCCCTTGCGCCTGGTCCAGGAGATTGGGGAGCTTGTACATATACTGCCCCTTATGACCGGGCTGTGTGGAGGCAGTGATTATGAGGTTCTCGTCGTCTACTACCATGATCTCGGCCCAAGACCCCGGGATGCGCATCCCCTCCAGCGACTCTGCATTGACATTGTTCATGGCCCAGGAAAGGATTACGGTGTTTTCTTGAAAGAGTTTGTTGGTCAGGGTATCGATATTGATATTCTTTACGGATAAAAGTCCCAGGTAAACCAAGGAGGTAGCGCCAAGAAGAATCAACACCGAACCGATGAGTGAAATAAAGAATATCTTTATCTTCATGAGCTCATGCCCCCTGTTTCAGCCAGTCTGTAATGGTGTTCAAGAAATCCAGTGCCATCCTTTCGTCGGGTATCTTGCTGTGTATGGTCTCAATCAAAGCCGCCCTCTGGTCCATATTGTCGGAAAGGAGGTCAACGCCCATCTCTTGAGCCGTTTCGACGATAATATGGGGTGCGATAGGGCCAATCGCCTTTACCAGGTCATTCTTCAACTCGGTAACGAATGGTGTCACGGGAAGTTTGACCGACATCTTTGCCTTGTGTGAATCGGAGCGTTCCACCTCCTTGATGAGCCCGAGCTTTAAGAGGGTATAGAAGACCTTCATGGCGTCGGTTTCCGTGAGACCGATACTCTGGGCGATTTCCGCAATGGAACTGGTCCCGTTTATCTTGGCAATCACCCTCCACTGGATCGATTTGATCGGTATCTCCTTCTCCTTGATATCAGGATCGAGGACAAACACAATGTTGGCGGAGGGGATCAGGGATGAGATCCGGTCCATCTGCCGGATCCGGTTTTCCGTCTCGGCGAGGATTTCCTCAATGGAGATGTCCACCGTCGTGATATCCGGGGTGTCATCCACAAAGAACCTGTATTCACCGGAGGGCCATACCACCATTTCATATACTGCCTTGGTACCTTCGATCAGACCGCATTTGGCATGGATGATCTTCCCGTCCTGAAAGTAGATATCGCCGCTTTCCGCCCCGTAGCTCAGGATCAGC
>CAYGXB010000423.1:0-2780 GCA_964353605.1 uncultured Bacteriovoracaceae bacterium | reverse complement strand
TGCCAATGCTTCCCGGCTATGCCCTTGGGCTCGGGGCCACGGCCACCCAGATCGGCCTCATCTTCGCGAGCTTCTCATTCTCCCGGACCATATTCACCCCGCTCATCGGAGCACTGGCCGACAGGAGCGAGATGAAACGGCTCATACTCTTCGGCATCATCTGCTATGCATTGCTTTCGATTGCCTATGTCGGAGCATCCATACCCATGCATCTCATATGTATCAGAACCTTGCATGGGATTGCCTCGGCTTTCGTCATACCGCTTGCCATGAGCTATGTCGCCCATATCGCCCAGGAAGGACAGGAGGGGGTTTATATGGGGTCCATCAATATGGCGCTCCTCCTCGGCATGGGGGCGGGCCCCCTTATCGGCGGTGTACTCACCGATACCCTGGGCATCAACGCTGCCTTCTACTCCCTGGCAATCCTTTCTGGCGTGGCCCTTGTCCTGGGCATGAGCATGCTCCCCCCCATGCGGAGACGGCATCTAAAAGGTCGAGAGGGGACCTTGAAGGGCATCATCCGGAACCCGTCGCTCCTCGGCCTCCTTTTATTCCGCATCATCAACGCACTCGCCAGCGGCAATCTCTTGGCCTTTATTCCGCTGCTTGCAAAAAAGGCGGGACAGAGTAATACCGAGATCGGGATCCTTATCTCCACCAATATCTTCATTACCGGCCTCCTCCAGAGACCGTTTGGAAGGTTGGTATCCCCCACCAATACCATACGGCTCATCATGATCGGCTCCCTCATCAGTGCGGTCTCCCTTGCCAGCCTCCCGCTGGGGAGAGGATTCTTCACCTATCTCCTGCTCGGCTCCATCATGGGTTTCGGCAGCGCTATATCCATGCCGGCCGCATTCGTCATGATCATGGAGCATGGCAGGAAGCTGGGCATGTCATCGACCATGGGGATTTTCGACTCCGCCATGAGTCTGGGGATGATCCTCGGGCCGCTGGTGTCCGGCATCATCATGGACTACGTGGGAATAAGCTATGTCTTCTATATCGGCGGCTTCATTTCGCTATGTGGGATGATGGTCTTCTATTTCCTGTCCCGGCGAACAGCGTAAAAGAGCATCGGGGGCTGGGGGATTGAGCCTCTAGCCTTGCTCCATGAAGCGCGCAATCTCATCACGATCGAACTCCGGCAGCGGCTCACGCTTGCCAGCCTTGAGCAGGGTTAAGCCGCCCTCGGTCATACGGCCGATGATCGTGCCCTGGATGCCCGCGCCTTTCCAGGCCGCCAGAATTTTCTGAGCGTTCTCTGGGGCGCAACATGCGATCAATGACCCGGAGGCGATAGCGCCAAGCGGGTCGATGCCCAGGACGGGCAGGATCTGCTGTGCGATGTCGATGACCGGGATACGATCCTGGTCCACCTCGATGCCGCAGGCGGATGCCCGGGCAATTTCGAGGAGTCCTGTCGCCAGCCCACCCTCGGTGGGATCATGCATGGCCGTTACGCCGATGGCTGTTGCTATCCCCGCCTCCCTGACCACACTTATTCCGGGGTCAAAGATGAGATCCCGCGCCTTCTGCAAACTCGCCTCATCGAGCTTGAGCCGTTCTGGCATCTGTCGCGCCAGGATAGAGGTGGCCTCAAGCGGGATCGACTTCGAGAGCAGGACGAGATCACCCGGTTTTGTCCCTGAAGCCCCGATGACCTCCCCCTCACAAAAGCCAATCATGAACCCGACGGCGATGGGCCGGTCGATCCCGTAGGTGATCTCGGTATGGCCCCCGATCAAGGCGATGTCGGAGACTGAACACGCCTGCTTGAGATCGGAGAACAGGCCTTCGACCTGGGACACCGTTGTCCCCACGGGCAGCAGTGCGGTGACGAGCAGATACCGCGACACACCCCCCATGCAGGCGATATCGTTGGCGTTCACCGTGATCAGGTACCAGGCCATATCCTGACTCAAGAAGGTGATGGGATCGGTCTTTAAGATGAGCTTCCTCTCCCCTACCCTGACAACGGCCGCATCTTCGCCAATTTTCGGACCGACTAGGAGATCCGGGTCTTGAACGAAAAAGCTCTTCAGCAAGGTCTCAAGGAGACTTCTGGGAAGCTTGCCAAGGGGTAATATCTTGTCGTCCACTATTCCCCGCCCTCTATATAAGCATAGGCATTGTGATTATGGATACTCTCGATATTTTCCGCCTCGACTGAAAACCAGGAGAACTCGTCGCGTTTGCTCAACTTGGAGGCGGCCTGCCGCACGACGTCTTCGACGAACATGGGATGGGCATAAGCATACTCGGTGACATACTTCTCGTCCGGCCGCTTCAGGATGGCATAGACCGGGCTCGAACCGCAGCCCTCGACGAGCTCGATCAGGTCCTCGATCCAGAAAAACCGGTTGTACTTCACCACGGCCGTGACCAAGCCTCGTTGACTATGGGCGCTGCTAGCACTGATCTCCTTCGAACAGGGGCAGAGCGTCTGTACCGGAACCTTCACCCCGACCTTGAACTCTCGCTGCTCCCCGACCATACCCATGAGTGTGCACTGGTATCCCATGAGCCCGATGGCCCCCGTCACCGGCGCCTTCTTTTCCATGAAATATGGAAACTCAATCTCCATATGGGCGCTCTTGGCCTCGAGCGCCGTCCTGATCTCCTCTAGGATGTGCTCGAACCTGCGGATGTGGATTTCTTCCCGGTATTCGTTGAGCACCTCGATGAAGCGGCTCATATGGGTGCCTTTGAACTCCACGGGGAGGTCGACATACAGATTGATCGATGCCACCGTATGCTGGGTACCTCTCTTCTTG
>CAYGXB010000422.1:0-2790 GCA_964353605.1 uncultured Bacteriovoracaceae bacterium | reverse complement strand
CGAGCATAGCCTTCAGGATGTCGAGATTCCCCTCGCGCAGGAGCCTACGCTGGGTGATCTCGTTCGCGATGAAGTTGGCATAGTGCAGGGCGTCGACGGAGGCCTCCTTGTAGTATATGTTCGCTACGTTCATGGATTCTTCTATGGCCTTTTTCACCTCCTCGGACAGCCACCCCTCCATGCTGCGATCGAGGAATATGAGGCTGGTGAAGAAGAGAACCATGGTCGGAATGATGGTCAGGGTCACGAAGGCGCCGATGAGCTTGGTCCTCAAGCGTGCACCGAGTATTTTCTTTCTCCGTTCCAGCACGAGCTTGACGATGTTCCGTGTCACGAGGAAGATGACGATCATGAGGAGAACGATATTGAGGTTGATGAGGGCGAAGATAAGGACAGTGCTCGAAGGGAGGGCTCCGAAACGGCCTAAGTTTCTCTCGGCTATGGTCAATAGCACGATGATGCCGAGGGCCAGCAATATGATGAAAAATTCTTTGGTCTTCTTGGACATTGCCTCTCCCCTTAAGCCTTGATGAGGGCATATATCTTTTTCGCCAGCGTAATGTGGAGACTGTGGTTGGCCTTGTAAGCTCGCAAAAGGCCCACAATCGGTCTCCCTATGGTCCAGAGGTCCCCCAGGATATCGAGCACCTTGTGCCGGATGAACTCGTCTTGAAAGCGCAGCCCTTCGGGATTGAGGATGGCATTCCCGTCAACCACTACGGCGTTGCGTAGGCTTCCTCCGAGGGCCAAACCCATGGACCGCATCATGTCTACTTCAGAGAGCCTCCCGAACGTCCGAGCGGGGGCAATCTCCGCTTCAAACCCATTCCCAGAAAATGTATAGGCCTGCTTTCCTATGGCAGGTTCCGGGAAATCTATGCCGTATTCTATACAGAAACTCCCTGGGCTTGCTTCAACCCATGCGTCACCATGCGATACCCGCATGAGCGAGGGTATCATAACGGACTGTACTTTGCCCAATACCTTTGTACCGGCATCCTTTATATGCTGCACAAAGGGTAGCGCGGAGCCGTCCATGGCCGGGATCTCGTCCCCATCCACCTCGATCTCACAATCGGTGATGCCGAGACCGTAGAAGGCACTCATGAGGTGTTCGATCGTCGAGATCGTCACCCCCCCGGACCCTATGGTGGTGTTGAGCCGCGTATCGACAATGCTCTCCGGAGTGGCAGGAATCCGTATGCCTTCCCGGATGAATACGATACCACTTTCCAGCGGCCTCAGGTGCAGGGTGATTTTCTGCCCCCTGTGCAGACCCGTCCCTTGTATCTTGATAGTCTTTCTAATGGTTCTGCGCTCCATGGCGTTAGATTATTGTACCTGGAGACAATAGTCAACAGTATGCGCCTGTAATCCATCAGTCATAAATGGCTCCAAAAGTCTGAATCCCCCGACCCCCTTTGCCCCCTAAAGACTCAGGCGGGATGGGGGTTTACGTAATTGAAACCACCCGTGGCTGAAGGGTTTCGGAGAGAGGGGATTTGTTTGACACCCTGAGAAAAAAATCCTATAAGGGCTAGCATGTTCGGCATTGGTGGACAGGAGCTCATCCTCATCCTTGTCATTGCCCTGGTCGTGTTGGGGCCCAAGAAGCTTCCCGATCTTGCCAAGTCCCTCGGCCGGGCGATGGGTGAGTTCCAGCGTGCCTCACAAGATCTAAAGCGGGAAATCGAGCTGGCGGGAGAGCAGTCCGAAAAAAGGGCATCGACCAAACAAGAAGAGTCGGTGACGTCTGAATCGGTTGTGAACGAGGTGGCACAAAAAACCGACAATGATACAAAAGTACCTGCGGAAGATGTGGAGAAGAAGCTGGAGCCGAGCGACGATCCACGCGAGCGAGAGGATTAGCGCCTTTGGGGGATGAGAAGCTTCCTATCACCGATCATCTTGAGGAGCTCCGCTGGCGTCTGATCAAGTGCCTCATCGCCATCGGAGTTGGTTTTTGCATCAGCTATGCATTTGCCAAACAGATCTTTAATTTCTTCATCTCCCCGTTGGTCAAGGCGTTGCCCCCGGGAAGCCGCTTGATCTATACCTCGCTGCCCGAGGCCTTTATCACCTACCTGAAGATCTCGTTCTTTGTGGGGATCATCCTGGCCACCCCTGTCATCTTCTATCAGATCTGGAAGTTTGTCATGCCTGGGCTCTACGAGCGGGAGAGACGATATGTGTTCCCCTTTGTGCTCATCGCCACAGCCTTTTTTGTGCTCGGCGTGAGCTTTGCCTTCTTCGTGGTATTCCCCTTCGGATTTAGGTTTTTCCTGGCCTATGCGACCGACGGCATCTATGCCTTTCCGACCCTCAAGGAATATCTGAGCTTTGCCACGTCTTTCCTGCTCGCCTTTGGGGTCATCTTTGAGCTCCCGGTGATCATCTTCTTCCTAGCCAAGATCGGGATCGTCAATCATATCATGCTCAGGAAACAGCGGAAGTATGCTATCTTGATCAATGATATCGTGTCTGCCGTGCTTACCCCGCCGGATGTCGTGAGCATGATGTTCATGATGGTGCCGCTTCAAGTACTGTATGAACTCAGCGTGTGGGTGGCTTATTTTGTGCGCAAGCGCTCCCGGGAATCCGTCCCAACCCAGGAGATGGCGGGGTCGGAATGAAGGGCGAAAGGCGGTTTCCAGCCTGCGGCGGGCTGTAGGCCGTGCCTCTATTGAGGTGCTTCTAGAAAGTCTTCCTGTGCGGCGAATTCGTCCATCTCCAGGCTCAAGACATCTTCGGTCTCCGGTGACGTAGCTTCGTATCGATCACCTTGCTATA
>CAYGXB010000421.1:0-2792 GCA_964353605.1 uncultured Bacteriovoracaceae bacterium | reverse complement strand
CGAGGAGATAGGTGCCCTCGTCTTCCTGCCGATGATCGTGAACGGGGTCATCACGGTATCCAAGCTCAGGACGAAGTACGCCAAGTTCGGCTACAGGAACAGGTTCGGCATCATCCGTTACTCGAGGAACGTCATCGCCCTCCCCCATTTCCTGGCGAAGCGCTACCAGCTCAACGAGCAGCAGATAACGGCCTCCATCCTGGGCATCCAGTTCGCGGTTTCGTTCATCGCGATGATAATCATACTCGTCATCCAGATGTGAGCACATGCTGAAAACGGCTGTCATTGGCCTCGGTTCGATGGGGGGCAACCACGCCCGCCTCATGAAGGAGCTCAGCGACCTGAGGTACGTCGTGGACACAAACGTGGGTAGGGTTAAAACCCTCGGCCGGCACTACGCCGTGGACCACCTGACGGACTACCGAGCCCTCTTCAAGAAGGACATCGACGCCGTATCGCTGGTAGTGCCGACGAACCTGCACCACAGGATAGGCAAGGACCTCCTCGAGCATGGCATCAACGTGCTCATTGAGAAGCCCATCACCTATGATGTCGAGGAAGGGAAGGAGCTCGTGGCAATCGCGGAAAGGGAAGGCTTGGTGCTCTGCGTGGGCCACATCGAGCGCTACAACCCCATCGTGAGGTTCGCGAAGGAAGCGATCACACGCGGGGAGTTTGGCAAGGTAATTTCGCTTAACTCGAGGCGCGTGAGCTCATATCCGTCGCGGGTGACAGATGTCGGGGTCATAATGGACCTTGCCATCCATGACCTAGATGTGCAGAAATACCTCGCCGAGTCGGAGGTGGCGAGCATTGTCTGCCTTGCGGGGATTACACGTGGCACGAATTATGAGTCGCATGCCAATATACTCATGGAATTCAAGAACGGGATCATCGGGCATATCGAGACCAACTGGTTGACGCCAATCAAGATACGCACGCTCAACCTGACATGCTCAGAGAAATTTGCCACGATCGATTATGTCAACCAGACCTGTGCGATTTCATCATCGAAAATTATCGAGTTCGATGTCCTCGATTCTTTTCTGTTTCCCCAAGAGGTTTCAGAGAGGATGGTATATCTCAAGAAGGAAGAACCGCTTAGACAGGAGATATTGGATTTCATTACCGCGGTCAAACAGAAGCGAACCCCGCTAGTCGATGGCCAGGATGGCATCGATGCAGTGATTATTGCCCAAGCTGCGATTGAATCCTACAAAAAGAAGAAAAGAATATACTTGTGAGTCCACCAATCCCTCTAGGAACTAAGTCTGTATACTTTGGCTATTATCCATTTGTCGGATTTTTAAGAGAATAAGGTGAAATGGAGTATTCTAACACTCGAGGTGATTTTCCTACGAAGGAGATAGGGACGCGCATCTGCACGCGATGCATCATGGACACTACTGTACCCGATATCACATTCGACCAGCGAGGCGAATGCAACTACTGCAAATTACACAATGCTCTTGAACGAAGGTACCCGCTCACCCAAGAGGGAAAGGTAGAGCTGGAGCGCACCATCGCGAAGATGAAGCGAGCTGGCAAGGGTAAACGATACGATTGCATCGCGGGCGTGAGCGGTGGGACGGACAGCACTTACACGCTCTATTTGCTAAAGCAATGGGGATTGAGACCCCTTGCGGTCCACTTCGATAACGGTTGGGATACAGAAATAGCTGTGACCAACGTCAAGAGGGCCACCGACAAGCTGGACATCGACCTGTATACCTATGTCATGGACTGGGAGGAGTTCAAGGACCTCCAAATCGCCTTCCTAAGAGCCTCGACGCCTGACGCCGAGATTCCGACTGACATCGGCATCTACGGGACGCTCTACAAGATAGCTATCCAAGAGAAGGTGAAGTACGTTGTCAATGGCCACTCCTTCAGGACCGAGGGCACGTCACCCCTGCTCTGGACGTACATGGATGGAAAGTACATTAAAAGCGTCCATTGGAGATTTGGACGGATGAGGAAGCTCAAGGTCTTCCCGAATCTAACGATGTCCTCACTATTCTATAATGCCGTGTTGAAGAGGATACATGAGTTCCGTCCCTTGGAGTATGTGAGATACGACAAGGAGGAGGCTGGCAAGCTACTCGAGAAGGAGCTGGGCTGGAGCTACTACGGCGGGCACCACCACGAGGTCATTTACACGAAATTCCATCACTCCTACCTTCTCCCGAGGAAGTTTGGCATCGACTATCGGAAGGTATCGCTGTCCGCAAGGGTGCGCTCGGGCTTGATTTCACGCGACAAGGCCATCGAGTATCTGCAACAGAACCCTTTCCAACCAGAAAAAGAGCTAATTAAGTATGTGATGAGCAAGCTGAGCCTTTCTGAATACGAATTCAAAGAAATAATGACTTCACCACCGAAAAGCTTCCTGGAATATCCGACTTATTACCCCATAATGAAATCGTTGATGATACCCATTAGGCTCGCCACCAGGCTCAATCTGGTACCCGAGATACTCTATTTAAAATACTCAACAACCCGAAATGTGAAAAGACCGGTCGAATACAATGGTACCAACAATGCTCACGATAATTGACTATGGGATGGGTAACCTTCGGTCCGTCCTTAATAAACTTGAGCGGATGGACCTCGAGGTGGTCATCTCCTCCAAGAAGGAGGATGTCCTGAGGGCAGAGAAGCTAGTCCTTCCTGGTGTCGGGGCTTTCGGCACAGGTATCAATAACCTCTCGTCCGCTGGGCTCATCCCGGTGCTGGAGCGCAAGGTCATCGACGAGAAGATACCACTTTTGGGCATCTGCCTAGGGATGCAG
>CAYGXB010000420.1:0-2814 GCA_964353605.1 uncultured Bacteriovoracaceae bacterium | reverse complement strand
GAGCTCCTGCGAACCCCACAGCGTGACCAGGTCGTCCCAGAGGGAGAAAGTCGGATTCGCAACGCCATACCTCTTTACTTCGAGGATGTCGCCGACAAACTCTTTGCGCGCCTCATGAAGCGCATTGCTTATCTCCTCATTGTATGTAATCTGCGGCCCCGTAAGCTTTTCGATGTCCCTTTCATCCCGGATCTGGGGTATATAGTGGTGAGCGCTCACCCAGCCGGCTTCACCCGAACCCTCTGTCACGCCCTGCTCTATGATGTCCTCTTTGACATCGAGGCCGAAACCGAGATCGATTACTGCAAGCCAGGAGGGCAGCATCGGCTCAACTACCATGTCGCAGCGCATGTGTTCCCAGTGATAGAGAGTGCACAGCATATGCGTTTCAATGGATTGCGCGAATCTGTCAGTGGTCTTCAGGTCAAGCTCGCCATTTACGTTCATTTCATTCCATGGGACTTCATCGTGTTTGATAATGATGGCGGTCTTCCTTTTGAGATCGTTCACGCCACGCCAGAGCTCCCTGTTGTGTTTCTGCACCGGAAGCGCTGCAATCCGGGCGATGCGCTCGGCAAGCCCTTTCAGGATTGAGAGATCTCTGTCGTCAATGGTAATCTCCACGCCGGGCATAACGGTTATTTTCTTCATAATCGTACTCCTTGTCCTTTTATAGTCGTACTGAATTACTCAATACAGGTGACATTCCGGCAAAACAGCGGATAGAGGAAAACGCTCACCGCCAGAGCCTCAGGATGACATCAACCGGATCGATCTCCTCACTGACCACAACCCTGAATCCGTTTCCGCTTCTCACAATCGGGAGCTCACGGCCGGAGGGCTCCATCGTGATCTTCCTCACGTCCCCCCATGCCCCGCCTTTGAAACGGATATTGATCGGCTGAGTGCTTCCGTCCATGTTGATGAGATGGATGAGAATATTATCTTCGTGGCGGCAGGCGATTATTTTAATGCTTCCGGGATTATCGACAGTGACTGTACGCGGTTCTCTGCCCCGGTAACGAAGCGGGACCGATTCTGTAAAAAGCTTTTTCCTGGGGATGTACCATGCCCCGAGCAATTTAAGCTGTTTGAGCTGGTCGGGATAGATACCTCCCTCGAGCCGCTCGGTCACCCCGAGGGAGTGCTTCATGCCGCTTGCCATCACGATCGCGCTCATGCGGAGCAGATTATAAGGATCATCGCGCACGGTGGGATCCGACCACCACCGGCCCGACGGCGATATGATCTCGGAAGAGTGGCTCTGAAAACGCCGGTAGAACGTTGACCATTTCCATGCGCTGCACCAGACCGGAAGATAGGCGCCATCCGAGCGAAGAAACTTAATATAGGGGCCATCCAGATCATGCGCCTCGCCTGCTGTGAAATCAAGGTTCTTGTATGAGCTTGGGAAGTAGCTGGCAAAGTTAAATGCAAGTGCCTTATCCGGGTAATTGCTCCTGAAAAAGTCGATGCTTATCCTGGTGGACTGATCCGGCCAGTACCAGTCGAGCCAGATGCCGTCCGGATTATACTGCTCCATTATCTCACGGTAATGCCCGAGGAGGTAGTTCTCATATATTGGCTGGGGCCCCAGGGCGATAATCGATTCGGTCGCGTGCGGCTTAGGTTGTATCGCGTCAAACTGAGGGTTGTGGTCAATTATCGATGAGTAATAAAAGATGAATGGGATATTAGCCTTCCGGCTGAGCACGGCGAACTGACGGGCGTAATCCTGCTTTGTCTTCCAATTCGTCAACTGCGTGTTGAAATAGCAGATCCCGTCGTGCCATTTTATCTCCATTGAATGGTAATCGAGCCCCATCTCCTTGCTCAAGCTTACCCATTCGGCCACCTTTGGAAAGGGGCCGTTGAATTTCAGATTGCCGCTTTCATCCATCATCCGGCGGTTAAACTCCGGCCAGTCCCTCTGCCATTCGAGGCCGGGGCGGAACTCGATCTGATACTGGATACCCAAGCCCGGATTCTGCCACCACTTTGCATTTTCAACGAGCTTCTTCTGTGCGGGGAACATCATTCGTGCAAAAATCCTGGGGATCGAAACAAGGACTTCTTCGCTCAGCTCCTTCACCACTCTGATGTTAGTCAGCAGATTCCCCATTTTATACCTCATTATGAAAAACGATCATCGCCTGAGCCGTAGGATGACGTCAACCGGATCGATCTCTTCCCTGATCGCGACCCTGAGTTCATTGCCGCTCCTTTTCATGGGCAACTCGCGCCCAGAGGGCTCCATCGTGATCTTCCTCACATCCCCCCACGTCCCGCCCTTGAACAGGACCGAGATCGGCCGTGTGCTCCCGTCCATGTTGATGAGATGGATGAGTGTATCATCTTCATGACGGCAGGCGATGACTTTAATGCTTTGGGGGTGATCAACATGGATTGTGCGCGGCTCTTTGCCTCGGTAACGAAGAGGAACGGACTCTACGAATAGCTTTTTTCTGGGAACATACCATGCTCCCAGCATCTTGAGCTGTTTTAACTGGTCGGGATATATGCCACCCTTAAGCTGCTCGGTTACACCAATACAGTGTTTCAAACCGTTGGCCATTACGATTGCACTCATGCGGAGCAGGTCATTGAGATCATCACGCACGGTGGGATCTGACCACCATCGGCCAGCAGGGGATATTATTTCCGAAGGGTGGGTATGCATACGCCGGAAGAGGGTCGACCATTTCCAAGCGCTGCTCTCGTTCGGTAGATAGGCGCCTTCCGACCGGACGAGCTTGACGAAAGGTCCATCCAGGTCATGCGCCTCACTCGAGGTATAGTTCAGCTTGTCGTATG
>CAYGXB010000419.1:0-2816 GCA_964353605.1 uncultured Bacteriovoracaceae bacterium | reverse complement strand
CCGCAGATCATCGGCGCCCTGGGCGCGGCTTTGCTGGCCCGCCAGGCCGTCAACCGCGCCGCGTAAAGCATCTTCATGGAACTCTTCACGGATACGATTACGGCAGTGCGGGGATTTATCGATCAGGCCGCTCCCCAGAGATCCTGGGTCGCGGATTATACCCCGGCCTGGCCCAAAGGCGGGCCCCGCAACATCGTTTTGAAAGAGGACCTCGGTCTGGAACTGGGCAGCCCGGAAAAGGAATCCGTATCCTGCCTGCTATGGACCGAGGATCAGGCCCGCGTAACCGATGGCCGCATAACCTTGGTGGGTCCCGACTTTCCGGAAAACCTAGGCCGGAGCCTGCCCTTCGGCAAGGTGGTCCTGGTCGGGGTTGATGGCTTCAACGAAGACAATGCTTATGACCGGCACAAGGACATGGATTTCCTGCGCTACAACCTCGACCTGAAGGGCTTCATGCTGCGGGCGGTCTCCCAGTTCATGCGCGAATGGTGCCGCATCAGCACGACCGCCCTGCGCGATGGCTTTTCGGCCCGTATCCTGGGCTCGTCGCTCATGGCCCTGTTCCGAGACCAGCCCTATGTGAAATCCGTGGAGGTTCTCTACATTACCTCCAGCAAAGACGACGTAATCAGACTCAAGGAGATTACCTCTCCAGCGGAAAGAATCGTGGCGGCCATGAACAAGATGGCCGGCGAAATGGACTTCGAGTGCGAAACCTGTGATTACCAGGCCGTGTGCGATGATGCCGCCGAGCTCAAAGCCATGCGCGATAAACTCATGCAGAAAAAAAGGGAGGCCACCCATGCATAAGACCAAAATTGTGGCGCTGTGCGGTAAGGGGGGCGTGGGCAAGACTTCTGTCGCGGCCCTGATGGTCAAGCTGCTCGCACAAAAGAACAACCGCAAGATCCTGGCCATCGATGCCGACCCGGCCATGGGTCTGGCCACCGCCTTAGGGATCACGGTGCGTAAGACCGTGGATGACATCCGCAAGGATCTCATTGCACGCATTCAGAACGGCCGGCCTCAGGATAAACAGGAAACCGCCAGGCAGCTAGATTACGAGATCTTCGAGGCCCTGGCATCCGGCGACGGGTATGCGCTTCTGGCCATCGGACGGCCGGAAGATGAAGGCTGTTTCTGCCGGGTCAATTCCCTGCTCAAGGACATCATCGTCGACCTGGCCGGCAAGTTCGATATCGTGCTGATCGACGGCGAGGCCGGCGTGGAACAGATCAACCGGCGCGTGATGAAGACCGTGGACCACCTGGTCCTGGTCTCCGACACCTCGGCAAAAGGTATCGGCGTGGCCAACACCATAGCCCTTGTGGCCGGTGATAAAAAGGCTGTTGACTTCCACAGCATCGGCCTCGTGCTCAACAGGGTGAGGAACGGGGCTGAAGCCCATGACATTAGTACGAGAACGGAGCTTGAGATCTACGGATGGCTCGGCGACGACGAGACGATCAGGGACTTTGATTTCAGAGGGGCCCCGCTTACCGAGATCCCCGAGACCTCACCCACGCTGGGTATTGTCGCGGATATCCTGAAGAAGATGGATATCATTGAATGATTATCTGTAGCGGAGGATTTGCCCATGAAAGCAAGCCATAAGGCAATGAAGATATTTGAAGAGCTTTTGGAAAGTCCGCAGAACCGTCTGGTCGAGCAGGCGGTGCAAGAGGGGCGCATACCCATCGGGTATTCCTGTTCGTTCGTGCCCGAGGCCCTGCTCATGGCGGACCGGCTTTTCCCGGTGCGTCTGCAGGCGCCTGGGGTGGCCGGAACCGAGACCGCGGACAACTATCTTTCCAGTTTCATCTGCACCTATGCCCGCAGCCTCCTAGAATTCGCCCTGGACGATCGTTTCGATCTGCTGCAGGGGTGGGTGTTCGTGCCCTCCTGCGCACATATGCAGCGGCTGTACGACAACCTGGAGTATCTCAAGAAGCCTGACTTCAATCACATTCTGGATGTGCCGCGTAAGGTGAACCAGGATACGCTTGTCTGGATGGCTGAAGAACTGAAGACCCTCGCGGACAAGCTCGCCGCGCATTTCGGGGTGGACATGAGCGAGGCCTCGCTCAGGAAAGCCATGGAGGACTGGAACGATTTTGCAAGCATGGTCCAAGCAATCGGCGAGCTGCGTAAACAGCCGCATCCGCCCATCACCGGCACCGAGTTCCACCAGGTCGTCATGGCCTCCCTGGCATCGCCCAAAGACCTAATCCTGCCCCATATCCTCGATTTTAAAAAAGAGCTCGAACAGCGCGAAGGTATCCAGAAATACCGGGCGCGCTTGATGCTCGTGGGCGGGCATCTGCACGACCCGGAATTCATCAAGATCATCGAGTCGCAGGGCGGCCTGGTGGTGGCGGACCGTTTCTGTACCGGGACCATTCCCGGGTTCAAATCCATAGAACTCAAGGGCGGCAACCCTTACAAGGCCCTGGCCGAACATACCTTCAAGAAGACGCTCTGCCCGCGTATGATGGAAGACTTCGACCGCCGGTTGAACACCATTACCGACACCATGCAGGAATACAAGGTGGACGGCGTGGTGATCGAGATCATCAAATTCTGCGACCTCTGGGGCGTGGATGCCATGCCGCTGGTAACTGCGCTACGTGAGAAGGGCATACCGGTACTCAAGCTGGAGCGGGAATATCGTCTGGGCGGTGAAGGCCAGCTGCGCACGCGGGTCCAGGCCTTTATCGAGAGCATGGGCAAATAATGGTGTCATAAGGAGGCTCCCTTGACGGTTAAAACTATCATTACCAGCATGAAAGCGCAGCTTATGCATCTGTCGGATA
>CAYGXB010000418.1:0-2828 GCA_964353605.1 uncultured Bacteriovoracaceae bacterium | reverse complement strand
CCATGTGGTTCGGCACCATGTCGGTGGCAAGCCTGATGCCATAGCGCCAGGTCCTTTCCTTCAAGCTTTGGAAGGCCTCCTCTCCGCCGAGATCGTTGGCAATGGTGTAGTCATAGACCGAATACGCGGACGACTCGGCCTCAGGGTTGCCGCTTATCCTTTTGATCTTTTTCGATGCCGGACTTCGCTCCCAAACCCCGATCAGCCATAGCGCCGTAAATCCCCAGCGGGCGAGGATCTCGAGCTCCGCATCCGGGATCTGGTCGATCCGGTAAAGAGTCCGGCCATATTTCTTGGAGAGCTGATCCAGCCAGACATAGGTGGACTTCGCCATGAGCACTACGCGCGGCATCCAGTCGATGTCCGGGCTGAAACGATCGATCTCCTCGAGGGCGGATGGTCCGAAAGTGAGGACCGGGCTCGGACCCTTGCCGAAAAAGCGCTGTTTCCGTTCCTCCCGCAGGAGGTCCATGCCGCCCAGGATCCTGAAGAGGAGACCCGCCAGGAGCTTGCCCCAATGCTTGCGGATGTAATCGAGCTGCCCCTGGAGCGAGTCCGGCGCTGCCACTACCGGCTCTCGGAGCATGGTGACCAGCGGGTTGTTGTACGGGCCAAAGGTGGGCTGGGTCTGAAAGAAGGCTTCCATGCCATCCATGATCTTCAGATAGACAGACTCACCTTTCAGTCTCCTGTCGTCGAAGAACTCGAGAAATGGGGCAAAGGCCGGGTTCCCGTTGGCGAGCCAAAGCAGGAGCATCTCCTCGAGTGTGATGAGGGTATTCGGGATACCGGCGCTCTCCCCTTTTAAATAATCCTCAGCCGATATCCGTTTTTTGTATACATCCACCGGCGGGAAGAGTTGGACAAACAGCGCCAGGCACTTAGCGAGTTCCTTTTTGCCCACCCGGGAAGCTACCCATGCATATGCATCCTGCATGACCTGCGGGTTGACATCCTTCCGGAAGAGCTCGACCACATAGTGCAGGGCCTCATCGATGATGCCCATGGCATTGATGTCACCGGCCTTAAGCACCGCTTCCGGGTGCCGCGAGACGTCCCGCACCCGGTTCACCCTATCCGCAAAGAGCCTTACTGCATAGAGGTTCGCAAATATGACATTGCCTGAGGTGGAGAACAGGGCATCATCGAACCGATACCGGTCTCGCGCCTGTCTGGAAATATGGAATTCAAACATATGCTCTCCCGGGCCATCCTTGAAAGGCCAAGCTTGGATAGCCCACCCCCTATCTATGGAAAACAGCGAACCTCGTCAAGAAAAAAAGGCCTCTGGATGTCATACCGATGGCTATTATCCCCCCTGATCCCCCTCGTCCCTCAGGGGCCGAGGGGAGCAGAGAAATCTCTGCCCGTTGACAGCGGATTGGGGCATAGGTGGTCTGTAGTCTGGGATTTACCGGGTGATTCAGCCGCTTCCCTTTGTACGAGGAAGGGGAGAGACGGCCGAATCATAAGCCCCAGGCCACCGACTGCCCTCAAATCAATAGGCTAGCGCTCATGGAATGTACATATGGTCATCCTGAGCGGTGCGAAGGATCTTTATACTCGCCCGTGCCATACCCTGTCGCGGCAGCCTTTGATTGCTAAAACTGGCGATAACGTATGCATGTTATGCTGACAAGTGAAGCACACTAATTAGCCTTTCCGAAGATGTGAACCGAAGATCCGTATCGATGGTTTTATGAAGGGAGGCCGGCCATAAAGGAGCTCCTCACCGGCCTTGGTCCCGCACCGCGGATGCTTGGTCCCGCTTGAGATCAAGAAAGTCGGGGTGTGCAGATTTTATTTTGAGCCTGATTCCTTTTCTGCGATCTGCAAGGCCTTGTCCTCGAGGATGCGGGTATACTCTGCCCATCTCCTCGCCTCATCCGCATCGCCGAGGCAGATCTCAAAGAAGCAGGTCTCGCTGCCGGAAGGGATCGTGGTTTTGAAGGCCACATCCCAGACCGCAGATCTCCCCTGGCTCCTGGTGAAGTCTATCCCCGCCTCGAGCATCCCCTGGACGAAATAGCGCTGTACCCGGCAATCGAAGGCCCGGTAGTGATCCTGATGGGGGCACCAGTCGATGTGGAAGCTCACCTTCTCATCGCCCTCGATCTGCGGGGTCTCCAGGGAGGCATAGGCGATTCGGTTGATGACCGTGACGTAGAAACTCACCCATTCTGCATCGGACATATTCCCTGGGATCATGGTCCCTTCCGTGATCTGCCTTCCGACCTCGTACCCCACGCCCCGCAGGCTCTCGAAGATCGCCTGCTGTCCTTCACGTCCGAACTTCCGTTCCACGGTCTTCAGGATCTCGATCACCGCGCGCGCCTGCATGGTGCCCCATTGCCAGAGCGTGGCCGGATCGAAGTTGGTCTTCCCCAGCACTTCTTTGAGATGGTGCAATCCCTTTTCATAGGGCTGGTTGAACTGGAACCCCTCCCAGTTCTTTTCCGGCCGTTTTTCCCAGTGCCTTACCTGCCTGTCGTTATGCCCTGATTTCATATGGCCTCCTCTATCTCCGCTTCAGTCCGGGTGTGCGCGGGGTGTCTTCTGCTTTAAGGTCAGGATGGTCGCGCTCGATAAAACGGCGCCTCCCTTCCGCGATCTCGGGCGTGTGCACAAGCCGATTGAAGCACTCCGCTTCTATCCGCAAGCCTTCGCTGAGCGGCAGGCCGAAGCCCCGCATGACTGCCTCCTTGTCGGTCCGGATGGCTGGTTGCGGCAGCTCGCAGATATACGCGGCGAGCTCAAGCGCCCGCGCGAGCGATTTTCCCTTGGGGACCACCTCGTGGACGAGCCCGATGCGGTAGGCCTCCTCGGCG
>CAYGXB010000417.1:0-2841 GCA_964353605.1 uncultured Bacteriovoracaceae bacterium | reverse complement strand
CTGTTCACCTTTTTCGCGAAGAGCTTCGGTATGTCCATTCCCTTGTGCCCGCCTTCTTCCGGGCCGCGAAGCTCCTGATTGACAAGGTCCCTTAGGTCGCGCTTCGCCTCATATACAAGGGACAATGTCATCATGACGCCTTTTATGACGTCTACTTCAGCTTTAAGCAGTCCAAAGAGAGGGTCGTTTTGGTTCAGCGAATAATAGTCGCCATCTTTTACAAGCATCGAATCCCTTAATTGTGCCACGGTCTGTGTGTAAGTCCCCTCTGACGTGGTTATCGTTATCTGGTGGGCTGCCACGATTAAATCCAGGGCAGCTTTTTTTTCATTTAGGGTTTGGGTTGCAGTGTGAGGCACAAGTCCTGTCGTTGTTGGCCAACCTATACTCTGACAATACAAATAAGTATTATAAGAGCAAACCACCCAACCAAGTTGAAATGGACCCACAAGCCCCAAATAATAATACTGTGTGTCGTAAAGCTGCATCGTCTTAATATCATTTGCCTGGGCAGGGGTTATATATCCGAGTTTGAGCGCGGTGTCGATATATGAATTTACGGCATTCGTCCAGTTATTCCATGCTGTAGCCGTGTCAGCTATCGCGGCAACCCATGCATCATGAATGGATATAGCAGCGGCCAGATGAACTTCATTATATCCTGGATTACAAGTACCATTATAAATCATTTCGGATGGAATATCGATACCGCATATCACAACATCTTGGTAGTTATACCTGGCATACTCCTGAGCATCTACAGCTCCGTAATAGTTGGCACTGCAATAATCAACATAGACTCCGGCATTCAATGCCGCCAGCGCGGCATTCAGCTGGTTCAGTGTGCCGCCTATTTCTTCGAGCCTTGCTTCTCCCAGCTTCAAAGTGCCGGTCATTGCATCAATATAATTTGTGGTCATGGTGAAGCTGTTCGCATAGGCCACCGAGTAATTATGGTAAACACCAAGTTTGCTGACCGCCGAATTCAATTTGTCAATGACGGCTGCGGGAACCGGCACGTTCTCCGAGGCGCTGTTCAACGCACTAAGACGAGTATAGTATTTGGACTTCTGGCCTGGAGCCGTGTCATTTGAAATGGTGCAGCCTTCCGTGATGATCTTATTGTGTATCCATTCCGCGGAAACAGAGTAATACGACCCGTCTAGACTGCCATCCGCCTTTAAAAGGATCATTGGAGCAGGCTGTGGAGGCGTGTAAGGATACACCATTACGTGGACCCCGCCCGGGGGGTTCCCCCCAATGTCGCATTTCTGCCAGTTCGTTAACGCGGCTTGATATGCGGAATTGTTCAATCCTCTGTATTGCCCCAAATACACGGCCAGCTCATCGAGCTTCTGATCGAAAGCCTCCACGGTTGACTTGCCCTGAATGTGATCGCTCTGCAACGCGGAAATAAATCCGTTGATGATATTTAAATAATCCGCCATCCCCATCGCGGTCCAGATGGCGGACGTCAGGTTGGTTTTCGCTGTGTTCAGGTCATTGGTTGCAGCAGTCAGGTTGGCTTTCGCTGTGTTCAGGTTATTGGTTGCGGTAGCCAGGGTTGTTCCTGCGTTATCGTAATTCTGCACCCGCCTACTATATTCAGCCTCATCATGTGGAAGGGTACATGTGTTGCCGGGCACGGAACGCCAAGCGCGGACCCATTGCGCGCTATGCCAGGCTGTATTGTTACCAGCACTATCCAACCAAACATAAAGATTATCCGCTGTATAATCACTGTTGGCGGTTTTCAATGCTTTAACAGCGCTATCATACGCGGCCTTGGCGCTGTCATCCGCGGCCTTGGCGCTGTTATATGCGTTCTGGGCAGCAGTAAATGCGATCAGGCATGCCGAAACTTCCGGGTCACTATTCACCCAGTTGATATAATAATCATTAACAGCATTGAAAAGGTCTATCAGCGCCTGGATGACTATTGGCACTTGACCATTCATCTGCGCCCGGCTTCTCCAATAAGCCACGAAATCATTCACTTTGACATAGCTTGTGTTCTCCTCCGGGATAACGTATCCAAAAGTAATGACGTGCGGATTATTGAGGTAGGAATTCAAAAGCTGGGTCTTCTCCCCCAGTGTCTTGGCATTATTGATAACGGCTTTCTGTTTACCGCTGATATAACCATAAGAAAAAGCGATATCAATGCAATCATTCAGGGCAGCGCTCCACTCGGATTTTGCCTGCGGCACGGCCGCACTTGCGTTTTTGTAGCTGTTCACTCTTTGATCGAAGATATCCCGTGATCCTTGAGAAGTATTCGGATTATTAAGGCGATCCTTTAAACATATGTCACTCTCAATCTCCGCCGCACTATAGTACCCCCCTCCGATCGGCAAACCAAAGGGCCCAAGTAAAACAATATAAATATCCTTTTTGTTAATATAATCCGAATAAGCTATTTGAAGGGCTAGTAAAGCTACCGCGTAAGCGGCTTGTTCCGCGTTGAGCAAAGCCCTGGCCTGCTCAACCTCCAGCGGAAGTGATGTTGAAAAGGAAGAATAATTAAAATTAGCGTCTATTACCTTAACTTCATTCGAATTATAGCTGAAAAGCACTATTTGACTGTTCAATATCCGTGTAAATTCTGAGGAATTCCTGACTGACGGATCCAGGTATTTTGCATCCCCGCTCTCATCGACATACGACACGTAAACATGGCCGCCCCCGAAATTGATGTCACCCACGACCACACAGCCGACCCTCTTTCCGGCTTCCTCCGGGCTCAAGTTTCTGTCGATAAATGCGGCTTCGAGCAGGCTTGCTTCAAGGTTCGCCAGGTCTTCGCAGTCGCCCCCGCCATTGGCTATCGTCTGGGAAGGA
>CAYGXB010000416.1:0-2855 GCA_964353605.1 uncultured Bacteriovoracaceae bacterium | reverse complement strand
GCTGCCACGGCGATGACGAGCGGAAGCCCCATGACGACAAAGGTCATGTTCTCTGGAACATGGATCACATCCTTGAGGAAGAAGACAAAGAGCGTCTGGATAAGGTCCAAGGCGATCATATTGAAGAGGAACATGCCCAGGACGATGCGAAACTCCATAAGCTTCAGGATCGATTGCATAGTTGCCACAAGCCCTTCGGAGCTGATCTTCTCAGGCTTGACCCGCTCATGTGTCCCCCAAAAGGTGATCAGGAGCGAGACGATGATGACGACAGCGAAGATGATCCCCATCACGGGATAGCTCTCGCGGTAGTGCATGCGGCCATGGTAAAAGACATCCACGATCACGGCGACTCCAGCTGCGGCCACGAGATTGCCGACGAAAGACAGGCCCATGCGATACCCTGAAATACTCGTCCGCTCGTCATAATCCTGGGTCAGTTCGGGCATCATGGCATTGTAGGGCATGGAGGTCAGGGAAAAGAGCGCATTAAACAGGAATGTAATGAAGAGATAATAGATGAGCAGAGGCACAGTCCCTTGGACCGGGACGATCCATAAGAATACAAAGGCTATGCCGAAGGGGATGCTCCCGAAGAGGATATACGGCCTGCGCCTCCCGAAACGTGTTTCGGTTCGGTCAGAGATATTGCCGACAATAAGGTTCAGGAAGGCATCCCATATCCTGGCGAGAAGAAAGACGATACCCGCCCAAAAGGCGGGGAGTCCGGCCACATTGACCAGGAAGTATATGAAGTAGAAACCCATGGTCGTGTAGGCGATATTGAAGGCGAAATCCCCAATTCCGAATGCCAGTTTTTCCCGTACCGGCACCACAAATTCTGAGCGCATCGAACACCTCCTGTGCAAAGGGTTAACTATGTTGGGATTATGATCAGGAAGTCAGTATCCTTTTCGGTTGAGCCGCTCAATCCACACATTTCCCCCGTTAATCCTCACATAGACGCTTTGGTGAGGACCATACATAAGGCAGAAACAAGAAGCAATGAGTTCCTCTCTCTTCCTCTCCTACTGTATAATATCTTCGCACATGAAGAATAGTTGACATTAACGGGGGGAGAAGCATAGCGTTGACGATTGCAGAGAAACGGTTCCCAAAGAGGACAGACAGGATGTATCGGAGATTCCTTCACCTATGGACATAAAAAGCTATTGAGACTAACGACAACATTCAACATAAGGAGTGCGGTATGCAGTCTGAGCTTAAGATTCACCTGATAGGCAATGCGCATTTGGATCCTGTTTGGTTGTGGCGCTGGCAGGAAGGATTGGCCGAAATCAAAGCCACGTTTCGCTCCGCCCTTGACCGGATGATGGAATTTCCGGAGTTTACCTTCACCTGCAGCAGCGCCTCTTATTACCAATGGGTGGAAGAAAATGCGCCGGAGATGTTTGAGGAGATCAGGGAGCGGATTAAAGAGGGACGATGGATTATCGTCGGGGGCTGGTGGTTGCAGTCTGATTGCAACATCCCTGCCGGAGAATCCTTTGTGCGACATGGGTTGTATGGCCAGAGATATTTTTTTGAAAAATTCGGGGTTATGGCAAAAACAGGGTATAACGTCGATTCCTTTGGACATAACGGTATGCTCCCGCAGATTCTCTTAAAAAGCGGCATGCATAACTATGTGTTCATGCGGCCCGGGAAAGAAGAGAAGGACTTGCCAGGAAATCTCTTCTGGTGGGAGAGTGAGGATGGAAGCCGCGTAATGACATTTCATATCCCTTTTGACTACGGTATGGGCTGGGGGGATCCCAACAGTACTGATCCAACGGAAAAACAGAAACTCATCGCCACAAGAAAGCTAGCCGAGGAATTGGGATATGACCTCATGGGATTTTACGGCGTTGGCAATCATGGAGGCGGCCCGACCATCGCAAATCTCGCCATGATACGACAGATGCAGCGCGAATGGGGCAATGGATGCCTGTTGATGAACTCTCCGGATGCATATTTCGAGGAGATGCGGCAGAAGGTTAAGAATCTGCCGGTTGTCAAAGACGATCTGCAGCACCACGCCAGCGGTGCTTATTCCGCTCATTCCGAGATCAAATGCTCTAACCGCAGGGCGGAACACCGGCTCCTGACAGCCGAAAAATTCTGCTCGATTACCCAGCATATGCTTGGATTGCCCTATCCGCACACCAGAATAAACAAGGCGTGGCAAAATGTTCTGTTCAACCAGTTCCACGACATCATAACGGGGTGCAGCATAAAAGAGGCTTACCAGGATGCGCGCGAATCATATGGAGAAGCCCTCAATATCGGAGCCGAAGCCCTCAATGCGGCCTTGCAAAAGATATCATGGTCCATAAACACCATGGGCACGGAAATGTTGAGCCTGAGTAAGGAAAAGGATTGGGTGCTGTGGGAGCAGGATAACATGGGGATCCCCCTCGTGGTATTCAATCCGCTTTCCTGGGAGGTGCGGATTCCGGTACAGGTGAATAAACTCCTCAAGGGGATCACCGATGAAACCGGACAGGCACTCCAGATCCAGGTTGTGCGCGGTTCCCGGACGAATCTCGATGATAAGTGGGACACGCTGTTTATAGGCAACATCCCCGCCATGGGATACAGAGTTTATCGCATATTCAAGGACAAGGAATTACCGATACAGAGCAAACAACCTGCGCTCATAGCGGATGATACGTCCCTGGAGAATGATTTCATACGGCTGGAGCTGGATAAGACCGGTGTTATCCGAAGACTGTATGATAAGAGGATTCATGCAGAGGCACTTGCAGGCGAAGGGGCGCTGCCTGTGGTGATCGATGAACACGATTGTGACACCTGGGCGCATTTTATCTTCGAATTCAGAAAGGAAGTCGGTC
>CAYGXB010000415.1:0-2856 GCA_964353605.1 uncultured Bacteriovoracaceae bacterium | reverse complement strand
TGATCGCGATGAGATCGGCATCCGAGGGGATGGCCTCGCGCATCAGGAGGATGGTTTTCACCGCATGGTTGTCCTTGGTAAGCGCCTCCTTGAGCTGCATGACGCCGCCCATTTCACCATCACCCGTCCTCCGCTCACCGTGTCCTTCGATAAAGTAGATCGTCTTCTGCTTTGTTCGGCCGAGTTTATAGAGGGCATTGGTGAGGCTTTCCTCGTCAACCTTGTCTATGAATTCCTTCTTCCCTCCGCCCAGGAGTATGGCCTGACCATAGCGTTCCACCCCGAAAGTCTTGGCCTTATCCGGATGCATATCGGGATCGATGATGTCGTACCGGATATGGGGATTCGCCAGCTTAAATAATTCAAGGAGAGCCTTGGTATAGATGTAATTTGCTTCTCCCTTGCGCTCGAACACCTTGATATCCACATCGTACTTGAGCGCTTTCAGAAGGGACAGTGACTTGGCATCGAGGCTGTTCTCACCACCTTGCGAGAAATCCCATGACCTGTTGTGGTGCAGGGCGAACAGGTAGAGCACGACGAGGATGGCCAGGAAGACCGCCACGAGCAGACCGGCATTGGAACCGTACTTCAGCGTCCTCTGCATATCAGCCCCTCCAGGTATGGGATTCCAGGATCCGCAAGGTGAGGAAGAGGAAGAAGAGGATGAAACCCAGATAGAATGCCACATCCTTGACCGTTATCATCCCCTTGAAGAAACCGTTCAGGTGTTCAAGGAGCGATATCTCCTCGAGGAACTGCCCCATGTATGTACCGCTCAGGATATTCGCAAATCCGCCTATGATCCAGAAGCCCAAGATGAGCCCCAGGGTGATCACCGCGGCGACGATCTGGTTCCTTGTCAGGCTGGAGGCAAAGACACCCAGGGCAAGGAAGGCTCCGCCCATGAGGATCAAGCCGAGGTAGCCCGTGATCACCACGCCCCAGTCAATCGTCGCCATGGTCCTGAGAATAATCATGTATAATGCGGTAATCCCGATCATGACGCCCAACACGGTAATTCCGGAAAGGTACTTGCCGGCAAGGACGCTGAAATCACTCAAGGGATAGGTGAACACCAGCTCGATGGTGCCGTGGGCCTTTTCCTCCGCATAGAGCCGCATCGATAGAATCGGGACGAGGAAGAGCACGAGGATGCCGATACCATCGAACAATGGTCTCAGGATGATATCGGTCAGGCCTATCTCCGTGGTGATCTGATATTGTGCGATCTGGGCGGCGAGCATGCTCTCCGAGACCATGCTGTTGTAGAAGAATACCCCGGCGATGCAGAGGAAGATGCACGCCACCGCATAGAATATGGGCGAAGAGAAGTAGATGTAGAGTTCCTTCAGGTATACGCTACGCATCGATACTCGCCTCCTTGGTAACAAGCTCCATGAAGATCTCCTCGAGGCTCATCTCCCTGCGAGAGATCTCCAGGAGCGGGATATCGGCCGCAACGATCTTCTTGGCGATTACCGGCCGCAGGTCGCTTTCTCGCACCGTATCTACCATGAGGATGGAATCGTTGGCGGTCGAGACATGCAGGACCCCCTCAAGCGCAGCAATGATCCGTGCAGCATCTTCGAGTCGCGCTCCGACCTTGACGACGATGCTGGAATGGTCCTCAAGTCCCGCGGTGAGATTCTGGGGGCTGTCTATGGCGACGATCTCGCCCCTGTTGATGATGGCCACCCGGTCACAGAGCTGGCTCACTTCCGGAAGGATGTGCGAAGAAAGCACAATCGTCCGCGATGTCGAGAGAGCTTTTATCAAGCGGCGTATCTCATAGATCTGCTTGGGGTCCAATCCGAGCGTGGGTTCATCGAGGATGAGCACCGGCGGATCATTGATCAGAGCCTGCGCTAGCCCGACCCGCTGCCGGTAGCCCTTGGAAAGCCTGGCGATCATGGCATGTTTTACATCCGACAGGCCACACTCCTGCATCACCCGCTCCAGCCGGATGGCCCTCTGAGATCGCTTGATCCCTTTGGCGCTGGCGACATAGTTGAGAAAGGCTTCCACCCGCATATCGTTATAGAGGGGATTGTTTTCGGGTAAATAGCCGATGCAGCGCCGTGCCCTGATGGAGTCTTTGACCGTATCGAAACCCATGACCGTGACCGTCCCGCTCGTGGGCGGCATGAAGGAGGTGATGATCTTCATGGTCGTGGTCTTGCCCGCGCCGTTCGGACCGAGAAAACCAAGCACCTCGCCCTGCTGCACCTCGAACGAGATGTTCCTGACCGCGGTCTTCGGGCCGTAATTCTTGGTTAGGCCGTCAATAGCAATCATGCCCCCTCCCCTGACAAATGATGCAAGGGCCGTGAAACCCCTGCGAGACCGCATTGATGAGCATACCCCCTCCGCATTGAGCACTCAATATTCACGGCTTTCCCAATCACACAATGGACAAAAAGTCAATCATGCGATAGATTGGATGCATCGAACCAAACACCGGAGATCCACTGCGCCTCATGCACTTTACGAAAGGGGGAGCTTATGTATGATGTAATTGTCATCGGAGCAGGGTATGGGGGGATGAGCGCCGCTGCCCTCCTCGCTCACGAAGAAAGGCGTGTCCTCGTTATAGAGGAATCACCTCTCATCGGCGGCAGGGCGAGTTCCTTTACCGACGACGCCGGCTATACCTGGGAGTACGGCGCCCATTCCCACAGGCTCGCCGAGCTCGGGATCGCCAACCAAGTCTTCAAGCGGCTGGGGGAGGAGATAGCATTCCTGCCCGAATCAAGCGGCTCAAAATTGATCTATAAAGGCAAACTGTGGGACCGGCCCGCAGGACCGCTTGGTTTCCTTACCACCCCCATGCTCTCTCTGAAGGCCCGTGCCGTG
>CAYGXB010000414.1:0-2857 GCA_964353605.1 uncultured Bacteriovoracaceae bacterium | reverse complement strand
GGATAATTTTCTTTTTCCGCGGCGCGGCGAATTCCCGTTCCGGGCGATGAATTCCTCCTCTTGAGCACGCTGGAAATATATCGCCGACCGCGCGGCGATGTCAAGAACGTCCAAAGACGACACCTATAAAAAGGTCGAGAGGATAAAAAAAGGGCGGTGCCCGGTGAGGACACCGCCCTTCTGTCTTACTTCAGAAAATCCGGATCTCAGTCATTCGATCCGGTTTCTTTGAGCGACGATCTCAATAATCGACGCCCTTCTTCTTAAGCCTGGCGGCCGGCGCCGGCGCGGCTGTGTTCAACAGGACCACATCGGGCCGCATCATCTCGTTGTCCTCATGGTCGATGATATGGCAGTGCCAGACATAACCATGTTGAAGTCCGTCGCTGGGATCAAACGGAAAGAATAAGCCGGCCTTCGGAGTCGTCGTCGGCAGGTCCGTGGGCGCCCAGCGCACGACGATGCGCGTCACCATGCCGGGAGGAACCATGATGGTATCCTTCCAGCCGGCCTCATTGACCGCGGGCGGCAGAGCAGCGCCCATCAAGAACGGGGTGATATCCGGATTTCCGCCCAATGCGCGAGCGTTGCCCGTGTTGTAGTTCAGCGGGGGACCGAAATCGGGGATATACAATCCGCCGGGGAAGGCCAGATTGTAGGCGGCTGTGTAATTCTTCAGGTCGAAGCTCTGCCGGTTCAAGAGCTGGAATTGGACCAAATGCCAATGCATGGGATGGGCGTCGGCGGTCAGGTTGACGATCTCCCAGACCTCCGTGTCGCCTTCCCGGGGCAGCTCGGAATAATTGGTCGTAATCCCATTGACCGTGATGGGAGTAAAATCATTATAGGTCCTGGCCGAGGCCCCAGACCATTTGGTGTTGTTGACGAGAATTTCGACCGGCCCCCCCGGGTATTGGATGCCGCCGACCTTGTTCCGCGGAGCCAAAACTTCATTGAGCGTGAGCTGGCGGGTTTTATCCACAGCGACGGCCGGCGTACCAGTCGTCGGGTTGACCAGGCGCACCATCGGAGTGCGCAGCGAACCACGAAGAGCAGGATTGAAAGTGGTATCAACTCCTCCGGTCGCGGCGACAACCCGAAACTGCATGACTCGTCCCGCGGTTTGTCCCTGGGGCGGCCTGCCTCCGGGGTAGGGGGCTTTGGCCGAGTTCTGCAGGATCATCGTGGTTCCGGCGGCGAAGCCCGCGAAGTCGATGATCACATCTGCGCGCTCTCCGGGCATCAAGATCAATTTCTGGACCGCCGCGGGTGCGTCAAGATAGCCGCCGTCGGTCGAAACCTGCCAGAACGTCGGCGACTTCCCCTGTCCTGAGATCTGGAAGCTCATCTCGTAGGTGCGGGCGCTGGAGCCGTTGAGGAACAGGAAGCGGTAGCGCTTCGGCTCGATGTTGAAGAAAGGCCAGGCCTTGCCGTTCACGCAGATCACATCGCCCATGAACTCCGGGATCCAGAAGGGGTGCTCGGGATTGATGCCGATGTTGGGAAAGAAGAGTTGTCCGGTCGTGTCGAACATGCGGTCCTGGATAATCAGCGGAACCAGCCCGGGCAGATTCGTGGGGTCGTTGGCGGGATCGGTGACCAGGTAGCCGCCTGCCAGTCCTGCATAGACGTTGAGGCGAGTGGCCCCTAACGTATGATCGTGGAACCAGATCGGCGAAGCTTCTTGGGTGTTGGGGTAGATATAGATCGCCTCGTTGCCGGCCGCGCCCGTAAAGCTATAGTATCCGTGGCCTTTATAAATCCCGTCGCTGGTAAACCAGGAGTCGGGGCCGCCGTCGAGCTCGGGCGGGACTTCGCCGCCATGAAGATGGACGGCCGCCGGAATCGGCCCGTTATAGTGCTGATTCCAGGGGGTCATCGGTGGCATTCCCGGGACGATCGACATGTTGCCCATATTTGCCTCGAAATTCAGCGGGTCGGCCCAGTGCAGTGTCTGATCGGTGGATTGCGTGTAGGCCAGCAGATTGCTGGTGGCCACGGTGCCGAGATTATTGACGAACCGTATTCTTGTCGGCGTGCCGCGCCGAGTCACGATAATGGGACCAAGATAGGTCGGCCTGGCAGCGGTCGGAGCATTCGGGCCGGAAATATATCCCCAAACCCATGTCTCTGGTTTTACACCGGGTGCGATGGTCCCCGTCGGCAGAATGTTCGCCTTGAACTCGCGCATGTGAAGCTCGAGCTCGGCCGTATTGCCCCGCCAATCGATTATTTCCGGGACCGGCAGCGGCTCGATAAACTGGGGGATGGAAGTGGCGGCCAGCGGCGTCTGGACGACTTGAGCATATGACAAGCCCAGGTACGCCAGCAGAGCGGCGCCGATCATCCCCATGATGAGAGCTGATGATGGTCGCTTTTTAAAAAGCATTTTCACTTAAACCTTTCTTTTTTTGAAATCGCCTTTGTGCCCAATTTCCCTTCCCTTGAGTGTTTTTTTAGACTGGTTTTTTCCTCGCCTCCTTTCCAACCTTGGCTACTCCCGATCGCCAATCGGTCTCGTTGTTCTCGACGAATGTACTAATTCTATAGTGTATATAGAATTAATAGTGTATTTTTACAAAAGAGTCGGGTGATTTGTCAAGTATTTTTTAGTTTTTTTTGAATTCTTTCTGGTTTTGATTATTACGGAACAGTATTTTTTAGCCCCTGGCGGCGGGATGTCCTCTCTGCCCAAAGAGGGAGGGCGATAATCCGTTGGCCTTAAATTGGCGGGGGCAGGGAAGTCTGCCGACGAAGGTCAATCTTCGCCCGCGGCTTTGGGCTCAGGGACGGACCGGTTTCCGGCGCCAGAAGCTGGCCAGGATCGAGCCCGAGATGTTCTGCCACGGCCCGAAGA
>CAYGXB010000413.1:0-2867 GCA_964353605.1 uncultured Bacteriovoracaceae bacterium | reverse complement strand
TTTGAGTTATTTGAGTATCAACTTTCATTGACACTGAACAGAATAAAATGAAAAGAGGCCGCGCATGAGGCAACGGCATGAAAACAAAAAACAGCCCCTAACAAAACTTTCCAGCCGACCGCGAATAAGCCCGACGCGTTTTTCATTCTGTCCTTCGTGGCGCGGCGGCTGAAATCCCTCGTTGGCTCAAAGGGAAAATGGAAGAGCTTTTCAAGAACCTTGAGACATTGAAGGCCGCACATCTCGATGAGGGGATGAAGATCATGCAAGCCTACGGCGGCGCTGTCTACCCCTTTGACCTGCTGGCGTGGGCTGTACTCAATAGATCAATGTCCTTAACAGCCGGTTTCATAACCCTCATGCGAGCGGTCAACTATCTTGCTGCATTCACTCTTGTTCGCCCGCAGTTAGACAATTTCCTGCGCTTTGCTGCGGGGTGGCTTGTCTCTGATCCCCACCAATTTGCGATAGACATCCTCAAGGGCATTCCTGTCAAAAAGCAAAAGACACGTGACGGACATTTAATGACTGATCGATACCTGGTTGATCACTTCAAGACCGAATACCCGTGGATTGACCGGGTATACCGGGAAACGTCTGGCTTTGTTCACCTATCGGAAAAGCATATGTTTATGAATGTCGAAAGCATAGATGAAAAGAGCAGAGCCGAAACTATGCTCATATCAGACAGACAGGATCACGTCCCACACGAGATCAAGCATGAAGCAATAATGTGTTTTTCAGAGATTACCAAGTTAGTACTTCATCGTGCGTACAGTTGGAGAATTACAAAAGATAATCCGCCGAGGCCCAAAGTTGAAGAGCCAACAAGCGGCTCCACCGGATCGCCGGAAAATCAGGCTCCCGGTGAGCCTTAGCGTTAGGCGCAAGGGATAATAGAACGACCCCAGACGAAATTGCAGATGGGTCATTCAAACGGATGAACAAGAACATTCGAGCCCTTATTAATTATGATGGCAAATGCATAGGTGATGCGCTTGCCGAGGCGTCTAATAGCTCGCAGCGACTCCAGCTTGCGGTGGCCTTCTTGTCCGATGACAATCTGATTCGGCGATGGATCAAAGCGGGCAGGCAGCTCGAGATTCTTGTCGCCCGCCACTATCCCACGAATCCCCGCATCCTACGTTCTCTCATGCACACTTCCGGGAGTAAGATCGAGTTAAAGTGGCTTGGTCCCGAGTTTCATGCCAAAGTCATCATTGGCTGCACCAGGAGAGGCACGCCTCAATGGGCATCCATCGGCAGCGCGAACCTTACCACTGCCGGTCTCAAGTCCAACGATGAATTCAATGTCATTACGGAAGACAAGACTTTAATCAGTAACGCTTCAGACTGGTTTCATCAACTCTGGAAGACTGCCGCTTATGTAAATCCTGAGGAACTCAAGAAGTATGAAGACGAGTATGCGAAGGTGCAAAAGACGCGAACAAGGGAGCCTCGTGGACGTGCCGTGTCTCGCGACTTCAATCCCGCGATCATCGCGCACTACAAAGACTACTGGAACGCGGTAGACATCGTCGAGCAAGCCGTCCGAGGCATAATTCGCCGTCGATTCCCCGCTTGCAGGAAGCACCCATATCTAGCCATATGGAGTTTCTGGCATTGGCTCAAGTACGATTGCCCCACATCTGCCAAGCATTCATTGAGACGAGCAGTTACCAAGGGCGATACCACGCGCAGAGACAATCTTCTTCGAGACCTATATATGAGCTACTCCGGCGAGTACGACCCCCAATGGCCTCGGGAAAACGTCACGAAAATGCGTCGAATGAAGACGATGATCCTGCGAGGGCATCTCCCCTCGACAGCTAAACTCTTGGAAATCATTGATTACGGCTATCGGAACGAAAGCACATTTGACCGCAATAGCAGAAGGAAGAGATTGAATTCGCTCAAGTACCTATTGCAGCCGGAAGCTGAAGACGTTCTCATCCGCGCAGCCAGACTTCTTCGTGCCCCAAAGTATGCTTTAAAGGGAGCCAAGGAAGCTGCCGTTTTCGGGTGGCTCGGCTGGGCATACCCGGAAACCTACCCTGCAATGAACAGAAAAGCCACCGACGGACTCAAGGAACTGGGTCTGCTCTAGAAATGGCGTGAAGGGGATGGGCGACGTGTCTTAGAGTCGGTAGTCGTTCGGGGAAGCGGAGATTTCGCCTAAGCGCTTCACCGGATCGCCGATAAATCCGGCTCCCGGTGACCTCAGTGTTAGCACGGAAAACAGCCAAGGAAGATTCAACATGGATTCGATCCTATTCAGTGCCAACCCGAAATTGGTCAAGATGTCTGACGCCATTGCTCATCTGAAAACTCATGAGCACCTCTACTTTGAGGTCAAGTTCCCGATTCGGAAGGCACGATTTTTATTTCCAATGGCTGGTTTCATTCACATTAGCGGAAATAAGGTCAGGTATGTAGCCACCATAGAAGACATTTTGTCATTCTCAAGTGACCACTATGAGAATTCCAGGCTAGCTCAGGCTGTCAAGCCAGCGCGCTGGTTGGAGGAGTGGCGGGACAATATCAACAACATCCGCTTCGACCACTGGAGGAACGCTCTTGTCATCAGCCATATCGCATTTTTTGAGTATGACACGTATGCGCTTTAGAAATATAATGGTATGCCAGTGGCTCGGCCTCCACAGAACTACACCAGAGTCTTGCCTCCGACTGAGTGGCGTGGCTTTCAGGAATTTGACAAGTAAGTCAGCTTGAAAGATATGTCCTAACCACGGCATGCACCGGATCGGCAATAAAGCTGCCTCCCGGTGATGCCGAATGTTAGACCACAACACAAAGGATAACACGATGAATCAGAAAGTAGACGAAATATCAGAAAAGCTTTTTCG
>CAYGXB010000412.1:0-2868 GCA_964353605.1 uncultured Bacteriovoracaceae bacterium | reverse complement strand
TAAGTACAGGATCAACATATATTTCAACTAACGCATGTGAATAGACAAGATATGTTAGCTGCAGGTTTCTCCAACCATCATTCGAGATTGACGCGCATCCTGGTTATGCTCTTCCTGCCACATTTTCTCTTTGCATGCAGTACCGTACCTCATAAATCAGGGACAGCGCACATCCCACGATCAGAAAGAGCCGGGGTGGCTATCTTGAACTTTAAAAACACCTCAGCCCAGGAGCGGGCAACCCAATTTCAACCGTGGGAATACGGGATTGCCACGATGCTCACCACTGACCTCGAAACCATCGGGATATTCAATATTGTGGAACGGGAACGGTTGAAGGATATCATGCAGGAACACAAGCTGCAGGATTCCGATCTGGTCGACCGGAATACAGCCGTTGCCATCGGGAAGCTCACTGCGGCCCGCTATATTCTCACGGGTTCTTTTGCGGAGATGCAGGGAGAACTCAGGATAGCGGTCCAGATATTTTCGGTCGAAAAAGGCATGCAACTGGGTGCGGCCTCGATCATGGGCGAAACGAATAAATTCTTTTTGATCGAGAAAAAGCTCTTCGTCAAGGTGATCGACTTCTTGGAAGTCATGCTGAGTGAAGAGGAGAAGGCGAAGATACTGAGGAATATCGAGACGGAATCAGTCGATGCTTCCCTGAAGAACTATTCCGGTGAAGTGGCCATGGCGAAAGCCGAAGAATTAAAAAGAATGGGCAAGAACGAGGAGGCAATCAGGCTGTTGCGGGAGGCAAAACAGAGGTTTACAGAAGCGCTGGAATACGATCCGAATTACGCCAGGGCAAAGAAGAATCTCGCTACGCTAGCGAGGGCCATCCCCATCACCCTGTAAGAAGTTACGTTCGCAGGGCTTGGGGATGAGTGCAGAGAAAAAAAGGGGGTCTTGCTGTGAAGAAAGCGTGCACGGTTATGGCAATACTGATGTTCGTTCTAGCTTTGCCTCTTGTACATGCAGAAGCCGGGACTTTTTTAGTCGGAGCCAAGTATTGGTATGCATCGTGGGATTCAGGTGTTCTGGATTGGTTCGAGAAGGATTTCGGCGCGGGATTCAAGGCCGTGGGCACAACCCTGGATTCAGACGTGGGTCGCGGAAAGGGGTATCTGGCCGGGCCTGTTCTCGGCTATCAGACCGAGGATGGCACGTGGGCGTTCAGCTTTGCCCCCATGGTGTTCAGCGACTTTTCCCAGGACTGGCATGGCACCGCAGAAACAATGCAACTCAACACAAACATCGATACCACGCGCAGGGATTTCGACCTCGCTGTCACCTACTCGCTCTCTCAATATAAAGATGCCTTTGCATTCCTTGAATATTGCAGAATCTATGCAGGCTATAAGTATCAAACCGTCGCCTATGATTTGACATTGAATTACGATACGCAGATGGGCAATATAACGTATGACTACAAATTAGACGCCCAAGTGAATATGCCGACAGTCGGCTTTGGTATTGTATACCCTGTATTGGACAAGCTTGTTGTGGGGGCGCAGGGGGGACTAGGCTTGGCGCTGATCAACCTTGAAATGAAAGATCCTGATGGAACGAGCTTTGATATCGATCCTAAGTATTCGTTCTCATTTAATGCCGAAGGGAGCCTGAATTTTCTGCCGATTCCTAATCTGATCGCGCAGCTTGGGTACAGGTACCAGGAATGGTACTTGAAGGCAAGAAGCCCTCAACGGTGGGAGCGCACAGAGTCTAAGGATGTCACCTTTGGTCCGACGCTCACGGTTGTATATCTCTTTTAAGTTGAGGCTAGAGCATCGCATTGACGACAAGCGCCAGGGCGAGAGAAATGAGAACCACACACGCAACCAGAGCCACCGTGAGCCGCGACCCGATGATCTTGAGGAGCATGGCGATGGAAGTGGCGCAGATGGTGGTGGAGGTCATCGAGAATCCTATGGCCGTTCCCAACGGGAGTCCGTGATTGACGAGCGGTCGGAGAAACAGGACCTCTGCGCCATTGCAGAAATAGAGCGGGGCCCCGATGAGAATCCAGGCCAAGACCCCGGGCACCCCCCTCCCCGCCCGTCCGTTCAGCAGAAAGGCCCGCGGGCCCAGGTACTCAAGCAGGACACCAATGGCTCCCCCAATCAGCAGCGGCAGGAGCAGGCCCTTGAATATCTTAAAGGTCTCCAGGTAGACATCCCCCTCCTGCGCGCCGCAGGTTTGCGCGCAACCACCGCCGGCCCCGGCCGGCTCCAGGCTCACGTCGTTCCTCTGAAGGTATCCGAGGATGAATGCGGTAATCATCACCAGAATGAAGGCGGACGCGATCCGGAGCATGCCATAGGTGAACCCCAGAACTGAGAAGGAGAGAACCAGGATATAGGGGCTCAGCAGTGGCGCTGTGAGGACGAAAGACATGGTGGTTGCGAACTTCATCTTTCCCTTCATCGCGGAGAGCAGGGGGATCAAGGCGCAGGAACAGACGGGAATGACCGAAGCGGACAGAAACGCGGTGACGGGGTTCCTGGGGTAGAACCTCTGGAATCGCAGAAACCATCGGCTGAGCAGCACTGCGAGGAATATCCCCACGAAGACAATGACGAGCGTCTCAAAGAAGTACTCGAAGACCACGAATCCGATCCTAGGAAGGGACTTGTAGAGGATGCACCGCTCGCGGTTGACGTAGGACACATCGTTGACAATCTTGTAGATGATGTCGGACGCCCAGATGAGGCCGCTGCCAATCACGGCCGCTTGGATGAGTCGCCGCTTCAAGGTCATCGACCCATCGGTTGGTTCAGGATTATCCTCTGCGATAGGAGCAATATCCCTTGGAGCATTCATCTCGTCTTGACCGCGGGTATTATAGATCACTTGCGATTTATC
>CAYGXB010000411.1:0-2905 GCA_964353605.1 uncultured Bacteriovoracaceae bacterium | reverse complement strand
GTCAGGCCGAGCGGCCTGTTTGCAAAACACTACATAAAAAAGGTATAAGGCGTTAAGATTTGTGGCATACAGTCAAGGAACGAGAATATGAAAAAGGTACTGAAAAGCACCATAGCTATGATAGCTGTAGGTGTGACCCTGGTGCTCCTCATTGCGTGGGATGGACCGCGGAACCGGATCGAGTTGTTCATGGAGAGGGGCTCCATAGAAAGTGCGGTACGTACCTATTTCAAGACCGAGATGCAGCAGGATTACCCGAAGCTCTACGACTGCCTGGCCCCATCCTCTGCATACCGGAGAACGCACACATATCAGCAATTTCTGCGGGATGTGGAAAATTCACCGGTAAAGATCAAATCCTATCAGATAGTAGATATCTACCGCCTCCGTAGCAACCACGACAGGAAAACATACCCGTCCGTGGACAGGTTTGTCCAGGTGGAGGTGGATGTGGACCTGAACTTTGCAGACACCGGTACAAAGAGCACGTGTAACTACTGTTTTACGTTCCTGAAGGAAAAAGGCGCCTGGTATAAAGGATAGTGACCAGGAGGAGACATGGGTTCATCGGCCCCTTGAGCGAGGATACCCATCAGGCCACCGCATAGGTGGGATAAAAAGGAGGGTGTTATGAGGAAAGTTTTAATCGGAATAGTGGTACTATGCGCTGCATTTCTGATACCGTTCCTTGCGCATGCCGGCGTGGCCGGATTTGACGACAAGGAGATCAGGATCGGGCAGTGGGGACCCCAGACGGGTCCTGCAGCACCGTGGGGATCGGTGGCCAGGGGGAGCGGCCTGCTATTCGATGTGGTCAACGAGCAGGGCGGCATCCACGGCAGGAAGATCAAGTACTTCATCCGGGACGACCAGTATAACCCGGCCCAGACCAAAGGCGTGGTCAAGGAGCTCGTGGAGCGCGAAGGTGTCTTCGCCTTTGTGGGTGGCGTGGGAGGCGCCTGCGGTCTGGCGGTCATGGACTACCTCGCAGAGAAGAAGGTGATCTGGGTGGGGCCGTCCGCTGCCATTACTGAATTCGTCTTCCCGGTGAAGCCCTACGTGTTTGCCGTATACCCCCTGTACGAAGATGAAGGGAGCATCCTCGCAAAATTCGTGGTGGAAAAGCTCAAGGCCAAGAAGATTGCGTTCTTCTACCAGAATGATGCCTACGGCAAGGACGGGCTTGACGGGGCCAAGAAGAGGCTCGCCACCTACAAGATGAGTTTCGTGGAGGAGATCCCGGTGGAGCCCGGAGAGAAAGACCTCTCCTCCCAGATGCTGAAATTCAAGAATTCCGGCGCCGAGGTGGTCATGATGTTCGTCAATCCCACGGTGGCCACCATTGCCCTGAAGACCTGCGCAACCATCGACTTCAAGCCCCAGTGGGTGTCCTCCGACACCCTGTCCGACTACGGGCTCATGCTCAAAATCACGGGCGGTCTCTGGGAGGGCGTCATCACCGGCGCCTTCGTCATGACACCCACCGTGGACCATCCCCTCATGAACATGTATCGGGAGGCCGCAAAGAAGTACGCCCCTGAGGAGCGGTGGGGGACCTTTTACCTCGCCGGCATCATCTTTGCCGACCCCCTGGTGGAGGCCCTCAAGCGTGTAGGGCCGAAACTGAGCACAGAGGCCTGCCTGAAGGAGCTGAATTCCATAAAGGACTACCAGACCATCGGCCCCAAGGTCACCTGGACACCGCAGATCCACCAGGGCACGGACTCGGTCCAGATCCAGAAGTGCGGACCGGGCGGGTCCTACATCCTGCTCCAGGACTGGACCAGTAACGACCTGGCCACCTGGAAAAAGAAATAATGAATAGCCTGGAGGGGTGGGACGAGTATCGCCCCTCCAGGTTTCATGCATGAAAGACCCAGCCGGGAGTTCCCGGCTATAGGCTTGAGGGGAACCTGCACATGGCGCACTTCAAGGTCGAAAACCTGAGCATCAGCTTCGGCGGCATCAGGGCTGTTGATTCCGTGAGCTTCGAGGTGGACCGCAACACCATCTTCTCCATCATCGGGCCCAACGGCAGCGGGAAGACCACCATCTTCAACATGATCAGCGGCATCTACAAGCCAGATTCCGGCCGTGTGATCCTTGATGACGAGGACCTCGTGGGACGTTTCCCGGACCGCATCGCCCGCAAGGGGATCGCACGCACCTTCCAGAACATTCAGCTCTTTTCGAATGCCACGGTGATGAACAACCTCATGCTCGGCAGACACATCCACATGAAAACAGGGGTGCTGGGCGGGGCCTTCATGTGGGGGAGGCATTCAACGACCGCCAAAGAAGAGGTAAAGAACCGGGAGATCGTGGAACACATCATCGACTTCCTCGACCTGCAGTCCATGCGCGACAGTTTCGTTTCGAACCTCCCCTACGGCAAGCGCAAGCTCGTGGAGCTTGGAAGGGCATTGGCCCTTGAGCCGAAGGTGCTGCTGCTGGACGAGCCGTCCGCAGGCATGAACACCGAAGAGAAGGATGACCTGAGGATCTGGATCAAGGACATCCAGGAGGACTACCAGGTGACCATCCTGCTCATCGAGCACGACATGAACATGGTCATGGGCATCTCGGATCGGATCCTGGCCATAAGCCAGGGCGTGAAGATCACCGAGGGCACCCCCCAGGAGGTCCAGAGACACCCCGAGGTCATTGCTGCCTACCTCGGCGAGGATGGATGATGCTTTCAGTCAAGAACATCGAGACATGGTACGACCTGATCCGTGCGCTCCACGGCATCTCCTTCGAGATCAAGCAGGGAGACATCGTGGCCCTGCTCGGCAGCAACGGGGCCGGCAAAACCACGACGCTCAAGACCATCATGCGTCTGCTTGATGACGACCAGCCCGAGAAGGGCACCATCGAGTTCATGGGAAAGAGGATCGACAGGATG
>CAYGXB010000410.1:0-2908 GCA_964353605.1 uncultured Bacteriovoracaceae bacterium | reverse complement strand
TTGAGGGCATGGGACAACATAACCCTGCCCGAGGGAAGGGACCCTACTTTGTTCATGCGACTGAAGCGTGGAGGATATGGGGATTGCATACAGCTATAAACCCCGCAAAGTATCAGGACACAGCAGAGGGAGCTCTACCACAAGGCCAAGTCAGAAAGGACGCATGCCTTGGGGTGAAGGACATCGGAAAGCCGTGTGCGGGAAAACCGCATGCACGGTTTGATGAGGGGAGACTGATTCAGCAAATCCACCGGATGACACGTAGTAGCCGCGTGCGGCAAGGCGTTTATCAAAAGTCACGGGTCGGGATGCGAAGTCAGTTTCCTACTCTACCCAAGGTTCCCTTGGCTTTTTCTGGCTTCATCATGACAAATAGGGGTGCGAAACTTGAGTAATACAAATTGACAGAGAACCAGGGCTGATGCTAAGAAAACAGGGTGATATATAACAAGAATTAAAATATTTCCATAGGATACGGTGCTGTGGAATCAGAATAAATAGCGATGGAGGGATAATGGTTAAAATAGCATTTATCGGTGCCGGCAGCCTGACATTTACAACCGAGCTTGTTCGGGACATCCTCACCTTCGAATTGATGAAGGATGCTACCCTGGCTCTTATGGACATCGATGCCGAACGGCTCGATTTCGCTCAAAGGGCGGTAAGCAAGATTATTGCAGCAGGTAATTATCCTGCAAAAGTAATTGCCACGAAGGACAGAAGGGTTGCACTAAAAGATGCCGATATCGTCCTGACGACTATCTTGTCAGGAAGAACCGAGGTCTGGAGACATGACATCGAGATCCCCAAGAAATACGGGGTGGATATCAATGTTGGTGATACACGCGGGCCAAGCGGTATTTTCAGGTTTCTGCGCACACTTCCTCCCCTGCTTGAAATCATACGCGATATGGAAAGATATTGTCCCAGCGCCGTACTGCTCAATTACACAAACCCGATGGCCATGCTTTGCGGCGCACTTCAGCGCAGCACGCATATACCTGTGACGGGCCTCTGTCACTCTGTTCAGGGCACGGCAGTCATGCTGGCCTGCTGGATAGGCGCTCGGTCATTTGACGACATTACCTATACCTGTGCCGGCATAAACCATCAGGCTTTTTATCTGAAGTACGAGATGGACGGAAAAGATGCCTACCCGCTCATCTATAAGGCCATCACTGAAAACCCGGATATCTACAATGAAGAGATCGTACGCAACGAGATGTATCTGCACCTGGGATATTTTCCTACAGAGTCAAGCGGGCACAATTCCGAATACAATGCATGGTTCAGAAAACGACCGGATCTGATCGAAAAGTATTGTCTGCCCGGCAAAGGCTGGAATCCTGGCGAATATGCCTATATCCTGAAGGAATATCAGGAGACGGAAACAACATGGAAAGAGCGGGTCAAAAAGGAACTTGAAGAACCGATAGCACCGGACGGATTAAGGCGCGGTCTCGAATATGCCGCTTATATAATAAACGCCCTCTTGGGCGGTGAGACGTATTGTTTCAACGGCAATGTGCCTAATACCAACCTGATAACCAACCTGCCGCAGGGAGCCTGTGTTGAAGTTCCTGTTTATGTGGATAGAGGCGGTTTCCATCCTGTCCATGTCGGTGCTTTACCGCCCCAGCTCGTCCCCCTTGTCCATACCAACTCCATGATAGAGGAGATGGCAATCACAGCCGCCCTGACAGGTGATGCCCGCCTTGTGTTTCAGGCAATCTTGCATGACCCGCTTACGGCCGCCGTACTTTCCCTGGCAGAGATCCGTTGCATGGTGAAGGAGATGTTTGAGATAAACAGAAACTATCTGGGATATTTTAAACACCTGGACATATAAGAAGGGCATCCTTAAAACTCACCCCCCCTTGAGACTCAGGGTGTATGGGGGGTTTGAGATTCTTTGATTTGAAGTAATTCCTTCATGACGTTGGCCAAGCTGCCGGACCCGGTCTTCAGGCCGAAGGCATCGTGCATCTGCAGGTAGAGCGGGTAGAGCTGCCGGTAGACGTGGTGGTTTTCGGGAATGGGTTTGTAGCTGATGTCCTTCACCCCGCACATGGCGCTCTGGGCGTCTGCAAAGCTGTCGTATCCGCCGTTAGCCTTGCCGGCTGCGACCGCAGCGGCGATGGCGGCGCCCAGGGAGCAGGTCTGACTCGAACGCGAGATCAGCATCTCCCTCCCGATCACATCGGCATAGATCTGCATGATGAACGGGTTTTTCTCGGCGATGCCGCCGCAGTTGATCACCTCCGCGATCTTTACCCCGTATTCCTCGAAGCGATTGATAATGGTGAGGGCGCCGAAAGCGGTGGCCTCGATCAAGGCCCGGTAGATCTCCTCCGGCTTGGTATGCAGTGTCTGTCCAACAATCAGGCCGGTCAGCCGCTGGTCAACGAGGATGGTGCGGTTGCCGTTATTCCAGTCCAGTGCCAGGAGGCCCGATTGGCCGGGTTTGAGCCTCAGCGCCTTTGCGGTAAGGGCGACATGTGAACCGCTCTCTGGGCCGCCCGGCTGGATATAGTTGACGAACCAGTTAAAGATATCGCCCACCGCGGATTGTCCGGCCTCCAGGCCGAAATAGCCCGGCAAGACCGAACCGTCGACGATGCCGCACAGCCCGGGGATGTCGGGCAGTTTCGCCGTGTTCGGCCAGACGATGATGTCGCAGGTGCTGGTGCCGATGATCTTCACGAGCTTGCCGGGGGCCACACCGGCCCCGATAGCGCCCAGATGGGCGTCGAAGGCCCCGACCGCCACCGGAATGCCGGGGGTGAGGCCGAGTCTTTGAGCCCAGGCCGGCGTCAATTCGCCGACCGGTATACCGGCGGTATAGGTGGTATGGTACAACCGGTCGCGCAGCTCGGCGAGCTTGGGATGGAGCTTGGCTAAGAACTCC